>JAFSSU010000190.1 GCA_017450845.1 Treponema sp. | reverse complement strand
TCTTCGGCGTGAACGTGCTTGTGGCGTACACGGCGAGGGACGAGAAGGAGATAAGCATACCCAAGCCCTTCACGGTGATAATGTCCTACGTGCTTTTCCCCATCACCCTCATCCTGCTCGCGGTGCTCTACTTCTACCTGCTCAAGTGCCTTTTCACCCGCACCATGCCGGTCGGACAGATAAACCCCTTCGTGTCCATCGCGACGGCCCTCTTCTTCATATTCTACGTATGTCTTGAGGACAAAGTGAAGTTCTTCAAGAAGTGGGGGAACTTCCTTTTTTTGCCCCTGATTCCATTGCAGATTCTTGCCTTCGCCATCCGGGTGAATGCCTACGGCTTCACGGAAAGCCGGGTCGCGAGCCTCTACTACATAATCGTGAGCGTCATATTCTGCCTGCTCCCCCTGTTCAGGAGGGGGCGCTGCATGAAGCTGACATACCCCTTGCTGGCAATCTTCCTGCTTGTCGCTACATGGGGGCCCCTGAACGTCATCTCCGTTACCCTGCGAAGCCAGTGCGGGAGGGTCGTTAGGATTTTCCAAACTCATGGTCTGTATGCGGACGGAAAGATTGTTCCTGACAGCCAGGGCATCCTGTCTCTCGACGAGAAGGCCGCGGTCGTCTCCGCATACGACAAGCTTGTCGACATGGACCTTGGCTCCAGGGCTCCGTCCTGGTGGATAGAAAAAGGCAAGGAATGGGACCGCAGCGAGCACTTCCGGAAGCTTTTCGGATTCGAGTGGTCGCGCAACTACGCGAAGGACGAGGATGCGGACGTTAGCTACTCCTTCTTTTTCAGCATGGAGCAGGGAACATCCGAAATTCTGGACATATCCGGCTATACGGAGCTGTACCGCTTTGAGATAAGCGACTGGATGAACTATGAGGGCCGGAACGTTGCCGGAACCAAGAGGGAAGAATATCATGAGCCGGAGATTTCCCTGCCCGACGGAACTGTCATAAGCATAAAGGAAGAGCTTGAGTCCCGCCTGAAGGAGCGGGGGGCGGGTAAGAAGGACTGGGAAGACAACAGCCAGTCCGGCAATGCGCCCCTCCTCCTGTGCAGCAAGCAGGGCTATGACGTTTACGTCACTTCCTGCAACATGAGCAAGGAACTTACCGGCGGGGGAAAGCTGAACTACCTCTCCTATAATGCCGAGGGCTTCGTGCTTAGATCATTTTAGAGCTGCTGCTTGGAGGGAGTATCCAGTCCCTCCTGGCCCCCTTTTTGGGGGAGAGGGGAGGGCTCCGCTACTCCAGCTCTTTTTTCCAGCCGGTGTAGTTCTCCACTCCGAGAATGCGCTTGGCGTTCGCGACGCGTTCGGCGCTGGGGGAGTCAACGCCCCTGAGGGGGTAGTCTATGCCGAGCTTCTCGTATTTGGGGATGCCGAGCGTGTGGTAGGGGAGGATTTCCACCCGGTCCACGTTGTGGAGCGTCCTGATGAATTCCGCAGTCCGCTCCAGGTACTCGTCCTTGTCGGATATGCCGGGAACCAGCACGTGCCTTATCCAGATGGGCTTCTTGATTTCGTCCAGGTAGCGGAACATCTCGATGATGTTGCCGTTGTGCCTGCCCGTCAGCTCCAGGTGCTCCGCGTCGTCGATGTGCTTTATGTCCATCAGGAGCAGGTCGGTCACGTCCATCAGCTTCCGGAATTTGTCGAACCAGGGGCCTTCCTTTGTGAAGGGGCCGCCCGACGTGTCTATGCAGGTGTTGATGTCCTGCTCCTTCGCCTTGGTCAGAAGCTCCGTCAAAAAGTCAATCTGCGCGAGCGGCTCCCCGCCGCTGACCGTGATACCGCCGTGCTTTCCCCAGTAGCTCTTGCAGTCCAGTGCCTCCTCTATGAGGCTGTCCGCCGTCCGCTTCTCGCCCTTCGTCATGTCCCAGGTGTCCGGGTTGTGGCAGAACTTGCAGCGCAGGGGGCAGCCCGCGAAGAAGATGAGGAAGCGGACACCCGGCCCGTCCACCGACCCGAAGCTTTCTATAGAATGTATGTAGCCTTCCAAAACGACCTCCTTACACGGGAACATTATAGCAGAGGGGCTTGTAGCTGTAAAGCATGGGCGGACTGACGGACTGTTTCCTGATTTCTACCATAGAAACGCCTTGAACATATCCTAGCAATCTGATAACATTAGCTTCCATGGAACAGACAAGTGTTATCGGCTTCCCCCGCGTGGGTGCCCACCGCGAGCTTAAGTTCGCCATAGAGAAGTATTTTGCCGGCAAAGTCAGTGCCGACGAGGTTCAGAAGACTGCCGCCGCGATGCGCGAGTACGGCTGGAAGAAGCAGAAGGACGCCGGCATTTCCTTTATTGCGTCCAACGATTTTTCTTTCTACGACAACATGCTGGATACGGCTTTCATGCTGAACGCCATTCCTTCCCGCTATGCCAAGCTGGGCCTTTCTTCCCTGGATACCTACTTCGCGATGGCCCACGGCTATCAGGGCGACAAGGGCGATGTCAAGGCCCTGCCGATGAAGAAGTGGTTCAACACGAACTACCATTACCTGGTCCCGGAGCTTGAGGACGGAGTCAGGCTCGCCGTTTCGGACAGCAACAAGGCCTTGGACGAGTACCGCGAGGCCAAGAAGCAGGGCGTGGACACCGTGCCCTACCTGATCGGACCCTATACCTTCCTGCACTTCGCCAACTATGCGGGCAGCAGGAAGGCCGCCGACTACGCCGCCGACATCAAGGCCGCCTACGTCAAGGAAATCGGCCTCCTCGCCAAAGAGGGCGCGTCATGGGTGACGATTGCCGAGCCTGCCCTCGTGTTCGACGTGAGCAAGGACGAGGCCGCCTTCTTCACTTCCCTCTACAAGGACATCCTCGCCGAGGTCAAGAAGGCTTCTTCCGTCAAGGTCTCCCTCCTGACCTACTTCGGCGACATCCGCGACTCCTACGACGCGGTCACGGCCCTTCCCTTCGACGGAATCGGACTGGACTTCGTGGAGGGCAAGGAGAGCCTGAAGCTCGTCAGGAAGGGCTTCCCCAAGGACAAGGTCCTCTTCGCGGGAATCGTCAACGGCAAGAACATCTGGCGCGCCAACTACGAGCAGAAGGCCACCCTCTATGCCGAGATAAAGAAGGCCGCCCCGGGCGCGGTCATCGGAACCTCATGCTCACTGCAGCACGTCCCCTACACGACCGCCAACGAGAGCAAGCTGCCCGCCGAGGAGCTCAAGCACTTCTCGTTCGCCGAGCAGAAGCTCTGCGAGCTGGCAGACCTGGCCAAGGTCGTTTCCGGTGACAACGCTCCCCTCGCCGAGAACAAGAAGCTCTTCGACGGCAAGCGCACCAGCCGCAACGAGGCCGTCTGGCAGAAGATTTCCGCCCTCAAGGACGCTGACTTTGTCCGCAAGCCCGCCTTCGCCGAGCGCGAGAAGATTCAGAAGGACGTGTTCAAGCTGCCCCTCTTCCCGACGACGACGATCGGCTCCTTCCCCCAGACCAAGGAAGTCCGCGCCAACCGCTCTGCCTTCAAGAAGGGCGAGATTACCGAGCAGCAGTACATTGACTTCAACAAGAAGCAGATTGCCGACTGCATCAAGATGCAGGAGGAGCTTGACATTGACGTTCTCGTTCACGGCGAGTTCGAGCGCAACGACATGGTCGAATACTTCGGCGACCACCTGGACGGCTACCGCTTCACCGAGAACGCATGGGTGCAGTCCTACGGAACCCGCTGCGTCAAGCCGCCGGTCATCTGGGGCGACGTGAGCCGCCGCGAGGCCATCACGGTCTTCTGGTCAAGCTATGCCCAGTCCTGCACCAAGCGGCCCATGAAGGGAATGCTGACCGGCCCGGTCACCATCCTGAACTGGTCGTTCCCGCGCGAGGACATCAGCCTGAAGGATCAGACCCTGCAGATTGCCTTCGCCATCAAGGACGAGGTGCTTGACCTGGAGAAGAACGGCATCCGCATCATCCAGATTGACGAGGCCGCCCT
>JAFSSU010000019.1 GCA_017450845.1 Treponema sp. | reverse complement strand
TCCGCATCTTCTTTGCGCACGAAGCGGAGCAGCCATTTGCCACCCTCAAACTCCGGGCAGGATTCGTACACGTCTTTCATCACGTCAGCCACCGCCCCGCTACTTGCGCTTGTGGAAGCTTGACAGGCCGTAGAGCTTGGCTCCCTTGGGAAGCGCAATCCTCTCCTCGTCACGGAACATCGCGTAGCTCTCGTCAAGGACGCTGTTGCCGTCCATGTTGGCAACGAGGATGACCCTGTAGTCGTCGAAGCTCGTTACGAGCACATAGAGAGTCCCGGTATACGGAAGCTTCATCTGCTTGAGGTCCCAGATGAGCAGCTGCGTGTCGTATTTCTTGTCGTCGTATTCGTTCTGCTTGTACTGCCATTCGAGCGGGTCGCTCCCCCTCGTCGTCACGTCGAACGCATAAGTCCTGTGCCTGATGACCTCATAATCCGTGTCGCTGCCCAGCGTCAGGTCTTCATACTTCCGGGATGAGATTTCCGTTACGGAATTGCCGTCAAGGGCAAAGTAGGCCCGGTATGCGGCCACGAAGCCGTTGTCGCTTTTTGCCATGATAAGGTATTCGGGCTTCTTCCCGGCCTCGGCTTTCGCCTCAGCCCCGGAGCTTGACCCGGAGCCTGCGCTCGCACCCGCCCCGCTGCTCGCACATGAAGACAGAGCCAGACACAGGGCGCATACTAACCCGATGAAACAAACAGTCCTTTTCATATAAAACCCTCCTACAGGTATTCTTCCAGCAGCTCACGGTACTCGGCGGCGGCAGAGCATCGCACTATCTTGCTCCTGAGCGCTCCCCCGCCCCTGATTCCCGACGTGTACGAGGCGAACTTCTTGCGCATCTGGAGGCAGGCCGCGGCCTCGCCCTTGTCCTGCGTCGCTATGTCAAGCTCGCGGAAGCCCGCGCGGAGGCGGTCGGAGACGCTCGTCGGCTCGTAGGCCCCCTCCGTAAGCAGCTGCCGCGTCCTCGTGAACAGGAAGGGGTCGCCCATCGCCCCGCGCGCGAACATCACCGCGTCCACGCCGGTATCCTCCAGCATGCGCTTCGCGGTTTCCGGGCTGTTCGCGTCGCCCGATCCGAACACGGGAATGCGGCCCGCGATGAACGAGACAAGCTGCGCCTGTATGCCCCAGTCCGCCTTGCCCTCGTAGCCCTGCGCCCGCGTCCGCGCGTGTATCGTGATGGCGGCGGCCCCGGCCTCAAGCGCGGCGGTGGCGCAGTCCTTCCAGGTCAGGTGGTCCGCGTCCCAGCCGGAGCGGATTTTGACAGTGACGGGGACCTTGCCCCGCTCCGGGTGCTCCTGAGCGTATGCCTCGCTTGCCTCGCGGACGGCCTTTACAATCGCGAACAGGCGGTCAGGCTCCTTGGTGAGCATGCTGCCCGCCCCGCTCTTGACTATCTTGGGAACGGGGCAGCCTCCGTTTATGTCGATTATCTCGCAGCCCGTCTTTTCCAGCACGAGCGGGACTGCCCGTGCCATCACGTCCGCGCTGCCCCCGAATATCTGGACGGCGTATGTCTTTTCGGCAGGGGACCGGGCCATCAGCTCCTCGGTCTTGCCGGAACCGCGCGTCAGGGCCTCCGCCGACACCATCTCGGTCGTGCAGAGCGCGGCCCCGCACTCCACGCAGAGGGTCCGGAATGCCCTGTCGCTGTAGCCCGCGATGGGGGCCAGGAAGAGATTCCCGTCCAGATGCGCCCCGCCGATGTCAACGGGGTGATACAAAGCCTTGCTTTCCATCATCTGTACTCCACTTTATAGTTCATGCCCTTGGCGTAATCCTCGGCCTTGCTTCCCTTGTAGATGACCCAGATCGCCATGTTCTCGGTAACCCCGCCGGGGAATTCCGTTATCGTCGAAGGAATGTAAATCCGCATCCTGTTCGTGATGCCGCAGAAGGCCCACTCGCCTATCTCCATGACTCCTTCCTGCATCTTCACCTCGGTCAGCGACTTGCAGGCAAAGAAGGCGTAGCGGTCAAGCTTCTTGACGTTGCCGGGTATGTCAACGGCTTTGAGCGCGCAGCCCTCGAACGCGCTGTTGCCTATCTCGGTCAGGCTGGGCGGGAACACGATGGATGTGAAGTCCGTCCTCTTCCTGTATTCCTCCCGCTCTATGACGGTACGCCCGGTGGGAATGACGAGCGTGGATCCGCGCAGGATGTCGATCGTCCCCTTGTAGCTGCCCTTCTTGGCCATCTTCGCCGTCGCCTTGAGCTGAACGGACTTTGCCGCCGCCGGCAGGCTGAACGAGAGCGTGACGCGTTTCTTTCCGTCGGCGGTCTGTGACTGGGGGATTGAGGCTATCTGCTTGCCGTCCGCCATTATGACCGCCCCGGAGATGACGAGCGAGGCCCCGGATATGCGGTTGAACAGGATGCTGTACTGGCCTGCCTGCGAGACGTAGGCGGAGAAGTCCCAGACGTAGTCCGCCTCGCTCGTGGTGAAATCCCCGGTCCCGTAGGCGTAATTCTTCATCGTGCCTTTCGGCGTGACTGCCTCCTGCGGGAGGGACTGGCCTGCTTCGGGCGGCGTCGCATACACCGCGTCCCTGTATTTTATCGTGACGAAACGCTGCTTCTTCGCGTACTCATCGGCCCTGCTGCCCTT
>JAFSSU010000189.1 GCA_017450845.1 Treponema sp. | reverse complement strand
GTATATCTCGCGGGGACTTTTTCCGGTCATATCCCCGATGATGTCGTCGGTGTCGTAGCTCGCGGCTCCCAGTTCCCGGGAGAGCAACCTAGCCTGCGTGGATTTGCCGCAGTGCTTTATTCCAATCAAGATAATGCAGTCCATAGTCCTTCCCTGCCCCATCCTACCTTGTATGAAGCAATTTATCAATATGACCGGTAGCCTTGACGCTTCGCTGGCGGTTGTCCAAATCGTTTTCTTCCATTATAATGTGCCCCTATGCAAAATCTCAGGCTCTATCATGACGACGACCGGACGACCTTTCACCGGGAAACCCTTCTGTTTTTCTCCCAGTGCGGTGCGGGCAAGACAATCTCCCTCGCCGAGCTGCTCAGGCTGACCGCGGACGCGGCGGTCGAGGACTACCGGGAGCGGGGGATGTCGTTCAGCTTCCTTGCGGAGCGTGACATCGCTATCCTGGTGTCCCGCATTTCATTCCGCTTCCACACTATGCCGCATGCCGACCAGAGGGTGAACGTGACGACCTGGGAGGAGAAGAGCGAGCCTCTCCAGCTCAGGCGGGCCTATGAGATTGCGGACGAGGACGGCGGGCTTCTGGTCTCCGGCCTGTCCAGCTGGCTCCTCGTCAACCCCACGACCCGCAGGATTATCCCGAGCAGGGAATTCACCCTCCGCCCTCCGGTGGAGCGGGAGGAGAAGCACGACTGCATGAAGCCCGGCAAGATCATCCTGCCGCAGGACATGGAGCTCTGGCACGAGCGGACAATCGGCCTGTCAGACATAGACTCTAACTGCCACACGAACAACTGCCGCTACGGGGCCTTCGTGGAGGACGCGCTGCCCCCGGCCCTGCGCGGCAAGGAGTTCACGGACTTCCGCCTGAACTATTCCAAAGAGGCCAAGCTGGACCAGAAGATGCAGGTCTTCGGCAGGACGGACGAGGCGGAGCGAAAGATCGTCATGGTGGGCAGGACCGAGGACGGGAATTCCTTTGAGGCGGAGCTGTACTGGAAATGAGCACGCTTACCGAGAACTACCTGGGACGGCTTACGAGCAAGTTCCGCGTCGCAAACTTCTGGAAGAAGTTCATCTTCGTCGCCGCAGCGATTTTTCTGATGGGCTTCAGCCTCTCATTCCTCATAGAGGCAAGCTGGGGGACCGACCCCTACTCCTTCATGAACCTGAACCTGTCAAGCAAGCTGGGCTGGACGCTCGGCAACTGGCAGCTGACGCTCAACGCCGGCATGCTGCTGTTCATGCTTGTTTTCGGCCCTCAGTTTATCGGGGCGGGGACGGTCCTGAACATGGTCCTGATCGGCTACACGGCGGACTTCTTCTGCTGGCTCTGGCTCCAGGCAGACCTGCACGGAATCATCTGCCTGCCGGAATACTTTCCCCTCCGCGTCGCCGTGTTCGCCATCTCGCTCTTCTTCTTCATCGTGACGGCGGCAGTCTACATGAACTGCGACATGGGCCTCTCCCCCTACGATGCGGCCATAAAGATAATCAGCGGCTGGCTGCCCAAGATTCCCTACTTCGCCATCAGGATTGTCTATGACCTGCTCGCCGTGGGAACCGGCCTGGCCGCCGGCCTGACTTCCGGACGGGGGATGCAGAGCTCGCTCCCCGGCACCGTCATAATGGCCTTCGCGATGGGACCTGCCATCAGCACCGTGGGCCGCCTGATGAAGAAGCACGTCGGCATCTTCCGGGAATGACGGGGGCAGGCCCGTAGCCCGGGCCAACGGCTTGCCTTTTATGCCGTAAAGTTATATCCTTCCCTTTATGAATACAAAGGGTATTTGTTTTTTCAAACGTCTTTTTATAGCAGCAGTTTCTGCCTTGCTCCTTGCCGCCCCGCTCGCGGCACTGGGCAAGAACAAGAATGGCTCTTCATCTTCCAACAAGAACGTCGAGAGTTTCACGCTGGAGAACGGGCTCACGGTATTCACGTCCGAGAACCACAGCGTTCCTCTCGTTTACATAGAGATTGCCGTCCGGGCGGGCGGCATCACGCAGACACCAGAGACGGCGGGCATGTTCCACCTGTACGAGCACATGATGTTCAAGGGGAACGAACTGTACCGGGACGCGGCCTCCGTCCAGAAGGCGATAAACGACATGGGCGTGACCAGCTGGAACGGCACGACCAGCTCGGACTGCGTGAACTATTTCTTCACGATACCGAAAGACCAGCTGGAGAGGGGCCTCGCCTTCTGGAACGCCGCCATCCGCAGCCCCCTGATAGACCCCAAGGAGCTTGAGAATGAGAAGAAGGTCGTCCTGTCCGAGATTGAGGGCGATCTGGCGGATCCTTCTGCACTTTTGTACAATTACTTGCGCACCAAGATGTTCCCCGATGCCCCCTACCGCTGCGACCCCGCAGGCTCATCGGAGGTCGTCAGGAACGCGACCGTCGCCCAGCTGCGCGACATGCAGAGCAAGTATTACATTCCCTGCAACGCAGCCCTCTTCGTCGGCGGGGACATAAACCCGGCGGAAGTCCGCACGCTCGTAAAGAAAATCTGGGGCAGCTGGACCAACAACGGCAACAAGGCCCCCGGCAAGCAGGCCCAGCAGTCCCCCGCCCCATTCGGCAAGCCCCAGCTGGCAATCATGCCCTATGACAAGATGACGGAGCAGATTGCCGAGGTCGAGGTCTACTTCCGCGGGCCGGACACCGATTTCAACCTTGAGGACATATACGCCTCCGATTACCTGGAAAATCTGATGGACGATCCGGACGGCATGTATGCCCAGGCTTTGGTTGCCGACGAGGAGCTCGAGATTCCTGATTCCAGCTACGTCTGGGGCGGCGGAAGCTTTTCCAGGGCCTCCGGGATATTCTCCGCCGGGGCAGTCATGCTGGAGCCGGAGAAAAACCTTCCCGCCCGTGCCGACCGCTTCCTTTCCATGATTCAGGACGAGATACTCCCCGCGATAGCCGCGGACAAATCCCTGTACACCTCTGCCAAGGTCAAGGACATCGTGCGGAAGCTCTCAGACGCGGACATCATGTCCACCCAGACCGCCGAGGGCATCCTGTCACAGGTCAGGAGCGCCTGGCTCAGGGCGACCCCGGATTTCTACTACGACTACAACAACAGGATTGGCAAGGTGACCCAGGCGGACGTGCGGTCGTTCATCGGCAAGTACGTAACGGGCAAGAACCCCCTCGTCTTCGTGCTCGTGAACCCCGCCGTCTACCAGAAGACCAGGCAGGCCTTCGCTGCGAAGGGCTACGAGCTGATCAATGCGGAAAACGCCTTCTGGTGGAAGGACCGCCGCTACGCCCCCGACCCCGCGAAGGTCGCGGCAGAGACAGCCGTCCCCGACAAGCAGGACATCTACGTACCGGCTGCCGGAAAGAAGAGCTCCTACAAGCTGTCGGCGGGCCGCAAGGTGGACACCCTCAAGCTCAAGAACGGAATTCCGGTCTATGTCCTCCGCGACAACAAGAGCCGGATAGCGACCGTAAGCATCGCCGTCAGGGGCGGGGTGGACAGGCTCACCCCGGAGACCTCCGGCCTGGAGCAGGCGCTCTTCTCGATGATGGCGGACAGCTCCGCGAGCTACGACTACACGACGAGGAAGACGATAGCCTTTGACAACCAGTCATCGATAGGGGCGACGAACAAGGTGGCAGGCTCCTACCTGACCCTCTCCACGATTGACACATACCTCTACGACATGATTCCCGTCCTGACCGACGGCTTCGTGAACCCCGATTATGACGGGCAGCTGTATTCCCTCATGCAGACGGAAAACGCCCAGAGCGTGCAGTATATGCTCAACGACCCGGAGTCCATCTTGGGTTACCAGATGAGGAAGGAGCTGTTCAAGGACCATCCCTTTGAGACACAGACTTCCGTCACCCCCGATTCCATCGGGAACATCACGATAGAGAACATGCAGGCCCTGCACAAGAAAATCCTGAACGCAGAGAACATCTTCGTCTTCGCCTCGGGCAATGTCTCCTCGTCCAAGCTCGTGTCCCTGCTGAACAAGACCTTGGGGCAGCTGAAGGCGGACAAGGGCGAGGTTTACAGGCCGCATTCCGTCAATCCGGTGAAGGTCGGCAATCAGAACAAAGTGCTGTCCCATCCGTCCGCGCAGGGGACTGGTTTCGCGGAGCGGGTCTTCGCCGGCCCCACGGCTGACTCCGAGGACTACGTTCCTGCCATCATCGCATCCGACATCTATGACAAAATCCTGTTCAACGTCGTCCGCGAGAGGCACGGGGCTTGCTACACGCCGTCTTCGGTGATGCAGCTCTCACGCGCTCCGATGGGTGGGGAGTATATCTTCAAGCTGTCCGACCCTGGCTTCGTCAGCTACGTCAACGAGGCCCGGGACTACCTGGCCTCCGGCAAGATAATCACTTCCGTCGGCGAGAACGGGAACTACGTTGTCTCCGACATAGCGGACGAGCTGGAGAGCTACCGGAACTCCTACATCGTATCGACGTATTCCGGCCAGAGGACTGTCGCAGCCATCGCAGGCCAGCTGGTCTACAATTTGTTGAGCTATGACGATATGTTCTTCTCCGACAAGCTCAACGCGCAGGTGCTGGAACTGGATGCGGCTACGGTCGTGTCCGTGTTCAAGAAGTACTGGTGCGACGCAAAGAGCCAGTGGTGGGTCATGGCCGGGCCGGATTTGAAGGACAAAATCACATTTTAAAATATGACGGAAGAGGGGCTCCGTACGGCAGCTTCGTAAGGAGTCCCCCATGCCGTTGCCCGTACAGGGCGGGAGGGAAAAAGTTATGGATACAGACGAGACGATAGATTTGTCTGAGTTCTCGGAGGAACTTGCGGAGTCGCAGACCTCAGAATCCGTTGACGAAAGCCTTTTTACGGGGGAGGCGAAGAAGGAGAAGACCCAGGAGCAGGAGTTCAGCTCCATGCTTCACGAGAACTTCTCCCCCAAGCAGATTGGCTCCATTGCCTGCTACACCGAGCCGGTCTCGGTCTCGGTCGCACTTGATGTGGTAATCCAGCTGTTCAAGGACGATGAGAGCCTGCATGCGATTCCGGTGGAGGAGAACGACCACGTCGTCGGCTTCATTGACAGAAAAACGGTGGAATCCGCCTCCGGCAGCATGTGGAAAAGAATCACATCCAGCAGCATCGCGGAGTTCATCAAGAAAGTCGATGTCATCCTCTATGCCCGCGAGTACATCGAGAACAACCTCAAGAAGGTATCCGACATCAACAGGAAATACGACATCAACTACTTCCCCGTGTTCAACGGAAAGAGCTTCTTCGGCATGGTCTCGCTCGATGACTTCCTAGACCGCACCGCCGAAATCCGCGAGCAGGACCTTGCCAAGGCGACCGCCATACAGCAGAGCTTCTTCCCCCATGATTCCGACATCTCCTCCCTGCCCTACAAAATCTGCTTCTGGAACCAGATGGCGAACGAGCTGGGCGGCGACATGATAAACGTCTACAAGCTGTCGGACTCATGCAGCCTGGTCGGATGCTTCGACGTGTCCGGAAAGAACGTCGCTGCCTCCCTCCTGACCGTGACGGTCAGCACCTTCTTCCAGTCCCTGCTCGCGACCAATAACAAGGAACGCAATCCCTTCCACATCATCGCGATGCTGGACGCATACCTTGCCCGCGTCATACCGCCGGGCAACTTCATCACGGCGGCGCTCTGCTACGTGGACTACGAGAAGAAGAATTTCTGCATCTTCAACTGCGGGCACACGACGACCTACCTCATCCGCAAGCAGGGCGACAAGGTGTTCAGCGTCTCGATTGACCCCAAGCTGCCCCCCCTCAGTATGGGCGAGGTGCATGACCAGCTAATGGCGAGCCTGGAGAGCAAGGATGCCAAGCACCCCTACAATGCCTACAAGCTGACCTCCGGAATCCACCTGAGCATGTACTCCGACGGTTTCACCGACATGAAGGACGAGCAGGGCGAGCGTTACGAGGACCCGAGGGCGAAGGAATTCTTCATGAAGCTCTACGATACCCCAGACGGCGAGGTGAAGGGCGAGGTGGAGAAGACCGTCAAGGACTGGATAGGCACGGCCATCCTGCCCGATGACGTTACCGTCATAGACGTCCGCTTCTAGGGCTTACGGAGAAGCTATGGAGGCAGCCCTGTACCTGATTCCCGTCACCTTGGGCGGTGACGACCTGAGCCGGGTCCTTCCCGGCTACAACCACGATGTCGTGTGCTCCATCAGGCACTTCATCGTGGAGAACGTCCGGTCCGCCCGCCGCTTCCTCAAGCTCGTCGACAAGTCAGTGGACATAGACTCGCTGACCTTCCGGGAGCTGAACGAGCACACCGACCTCACGTCCATCTCGCACTACCTGGACCCGCTAGAGAAGCAGGGAGAGAGCATCGGTATCATCAGCGAGGCGGGCTGCCCTGCCGTCGCCGACCCGGGAGCCGCCGTAGTGGAGATGGCCCAGCGCAAGGGCCTGCGCGTCGTCCCGCTCGTGGGTCCTTCTTCCATCATCATGGCGGTCATGGCGAGCGGCTTTTCCGGCCAGTCATTCGCATTCAACGGCTACCTGCCGGTCAAGGACGGGGAGCGGGTATCCCGCCTCCGCAAGCTGGAGGGGCGGGCATGGAGCGAGGACCAGACACAGCTGTTCATAGAGGCCCCTTACCGCAACATGAAGATGTTCTCCGCCATCCTGTCCTCATGCCGGGGCGAGACACGGCTCTGCATCGCCGCAGGGCTCACGACGGGGCAGGAGTGGGTGCGGACAAAGAAAGTCTCCGACTGGAAGAAAACGCCCTCCCCCGAGATAGAGGGAGCCATCAGCAAGATTCCCGCGATATTCCTCCTCTACCGGGGATAATGCAGGGGACAGAGACCGCAAATGGAAGCTGACGACAGGAACGGCAGGAACAATCAGACGAAGGGCATTATTTGCATTGTCCTTGCGGGCATCGGTTTTTCGCTGATGACCTTTTTCGTGCGCTTCTCGGGGGATCTTCCCACCATGCAGAAGGCATTTTTCCGCAATGCCGTCGCGCTAGTGCTGGCAGCCTGTGCCCTGATCGGGGAGAGGGAGAAATTCGTCATAACGAAGGCATACGGCAGGGACATATTCTTCCGCTGCTTTTTCGGGACGACGGCAGTAATCGCAAACTTCTATGCGATTGACAAGCTCGTGCTGGCGGACTCGAACATGCTGAACAAGCTGTCGCCATTCTTCGCGATTGTCCTGTCCATTCCCCTGCTGCGGGAAAAGCCCTCGCGGACGGACATCATCGCCACGGTCATAGCGTTCATCGGGGCCCTGTTCATCATACGGCCGACGGGCAGCAACATGGCCCTCGTCCCGTCCCTCGCGGGGCTGTACGGAGGATTCGGGGCGGGCACAGCCTATGTGTTCGTCCGCAGGGCGGCCGGCAAAGGGGCGAAGACTCCCGTCATCGTGATATGCTTCTCGCTCTTCTCATGCCTGTTTACCCTGCCCTTCATGCTGGCAGACTTCGTGCCGATGAGCGGGCGGCAGTGGCTCATGCTTATTCTGGCAGGGGCATCCGCCGCACTTGGGCAGTTCTCCATAACGAGCGCATACAAGTTCACCCCCGCGAAGAACCTGTCCGTCTTTGACTATACGCAGGTGCTGTTCGCGACCCTGTGGGGCTTCCTTTTCCTGCATGAAATACCGCTCCCGTCAAGCATCATCGGCTACGTGCTGATCATCGGCGTGGCATTTGTCCGCTGGAAAAAGGCGACGGGAAGAAAGATGGGAGGAAAGCATGAAAGGACATGACAATCCGTGGACGGGTATATCCCTCGACGACTATGAGAAGCACATGAGCCTGAGCTCCGTGAACCAGCTCCAGACGATGAACGCGATGATGAAGGAACAGTTCGAGGCCTACCCGGTCAAATCCGCAATGGTCCTTGGCGTTGCCGGGGGGAACGGGCTTGAGCACGTGCGTCACGAAAAGTACGCGGCCGTCTACGGAATCGACATAAACGAGCAGTACCTTGCAGCGGTGGCAGAACGGCATGCGGACCTCACGGGCATATTGCAGTGCCTCTGCGTCGATGTCGCGAACGAATGCGAGAAGCTTCCTTCATCCGAGCTTGTCATCGCGAACCTCTTGATCGAATACATCGGCTACCCGGCATTCCGGAAGGTCATCCGGCAGGTAAAGCCGGACTACGTCTCCTGCGCGATACAAATCAACAGGAATGAGGCCCAGTGGGTCTCCGATTCGCCCTACCTGCACGCCTTTGACCGGCTGGACGAGGTGCACCATCAGATGGAAGAACAGGCACTGACGGACGCGATGCGCGGCATCGGCTATGCGCGGATACTGAGGGAAGCCTTTCCCCTGCCGAACGGCAAGGAACTGCTCAGGCTGGACTTTGAATGCAAAAATAGAAGGGAAGGAAGGGAAGGAACGTAATCATGGAACAGACTGCACACACGATACGCCGGATACAGTGCGGAACGGACAACTGCTATCTTGTCGCGAAGGGGAGCAATGCAATCCTCGTCGATACGGGGAGCGCGGCAGGCTACGAAAAGGTCCTCGCGGAATGCGGCGCGTACACGATGAAGCTCATCGTGCTGACGCACGTGCACTTTGACCACGCGGAAAACGCCGCCCGGCTTGCGAAACACTTCGGCATCCCCGTCGCCGTCCATCAGGCGGACCTGGAGTTGTTCGACAGCTATGACAGGCAGCCCCTCATGTCATACGGGCTGGTGGGACGCGTCGTGCTCGTCCTGTCCCTGAGTGACCTGCGGAACAGGAAAGTCGAAAAACCGGAAGAGCTGATATACGTCAAGGAAGGCGATGACCTTTCCCCGTATGAAATCGATGCGAAGGTCATGGAGCTTCCGGGACACACGGCCGGTTCCATCGGCATAGATGTCGCTGGGAAGGACCTCCTCGTCGGCGATGCCCTCGACAACTGGCTGAGTCCCGCGACGGGCCACCTCTACAGCAACCTGGACGCAATCCGGAAAAGCGCGGAAAGAATCACATCCCTAGGCGAGCGGACGCTCCACTACGGGCATGGGAAGGCGACGGCGAACAGGTTCAAGATGGTATAGGCGGGGATGCCGTACAACGGCGGAAGGATTGTCAGCGAGAACGAGGTCAAATACTTCGTCAGGACAGCCAATCCCGATTGATGGCACACCCCGTCAGACAGGATAGTGTCTGGAAACACTAAAATCGCCCTAAAATAGTGTTTGGAAACACTTTTTTGCCAGCCAGAAGGGGTGCTGCATGGATAACGACGCATACTATAAGATGCTGGATGCCTCCGCCAGAAAGATACGGGAAACGGATGTAAACACCGAGCGTTTTTTGCTGAAAAAAATAGACTGGCGGGACAGGCTTATACAGATTTCCGGCTCACGGGGAGCCGGGAAGACCACGATGCTGTTGCAGCAACGGAAGGGGTTGCAGGATACCCCTCTGGATGTTCGGCTTGCTATATTGACCCGTTCAGCCTGCACAGGATAATTCAGAAACTTTGTCCGGTGACCAAAAGCGTGGCAGCTACGGCGGGCGGCGGCGCTCACCGTCACCCGTTCATCCTACT
>JAFSSU010000188.1 GCA_017450845.1 Treponema sp. | reverse complement strand
TCACGCTCCGCAAGGAAGCTGAACGACATCCCCCGCTCCCGGTAGTCCTCGACCGCCGCGTCCGCGGTCAGCCTGAGCAGCTCGGCGAGGGAGATTGTCTTGCCCGCACCGCACTGGGAAAAAAACAGAAGGGTTTCCCGGTGAAAGGTCGTCCGGTCGTCGTCATGATAGAGCCTGAGATTTTGCATAGGGACATATTATAATGGAAGAGAACAGTTTGGACAACTGCCAGCGCAGCGTCAAGGCTGGCTGGAAATCAAGTTCTAATGGGGGAATCTTTCATAAAAACGTATGGAGCGGGGAGGGGCCCCATAGCGAGCATTTGATTGCCACGTGGAGCATGTGGGACTGTCCGCATTTTCTGGATATACCCATGATAAAAATGCAATCTCGGCGATCGTATGGGGACACCCAGCGGGAATACGTTTTTATACTGTGTGCATCGGTCGTATTGATAAATTGCCCTATACAAGGTAGGATAAGGCAGGGAAGGACTATGGACTGCATTATCTTGATGGGAATAAAGCACTGCGGCAAATCCACGCAGGCTAGGTTGCTCTCCCGGGAACTGGGAGCCGCGAGCTACGACACCGACGACATCATCGGGGATATGACCGGAAAAAGTCCCCGCGAGATATACCGGGAGGGCGGGAAGGAGGCGTTCATGGCCGCCGAGACAGCCGCCTGCAGGCAGCTTGCGGCCCGGCTCACGGAGAGCGGGGAGCGGGCGGTCATAGCGACGGGAGGGGGCATCTGCTGCAACGAGGAAGCCCTCGCAGCCCTGCGCCCGCTCGGCAAGTTCGTGTTCCTGAACGCCCCCGAGAAAGCCGCCGCCGACAGGATTATCCGGGAAGCCCGCGAGCTGGAGGGGGGCGGCTTTGAGAACCTGCCCGCCTACATCGCGTCCAAGGGACCCCGCACCATACTGGAGGTCCGCTCGATTTTTCATGCTTTTTATTCGGAGAGAAGCGCCCTCTATTCCCGCGCCGCCGACATCACGGTCGATATGGGGCGGGCGGGCAAGGAGGAGAATGCGGCCAAGATAGCCGCCCTAGTTGCTGGTTAGCAGCTCTTGTTTTCCTTCCGGGGCCTGCACCAGGTTGGGAAGGCTCTGGTCCTTCCTCCGTATGTAGAAATATTTGAAGGGGTGCAGGTCCATGGCGTTGGACTGCCAGCCGCCTATTATCTCCGTGTCAATCACGTGCAGGCTGACGGGATGGTAGACCGGGATGACCACGCAGTCGTCCAGCAGCATGGACTCCGCCTGGGAGAGAAGCTTGTAATGCTCCGTGCTGCTTGTCGCGACCGAGGCCTGATGGAGCAGGCTGTCGAACTCCGCGCTGTTGTATTTGGCGACGTTGAGGGAGGAGTCGCTCCTGAACAGCTCCAGGAATGCGAGGGGGTCGGCGAAGTCGCCGATCCAGGAGTAGGCGAACAAGTCCGCGTCCCAGCTGGGAATCTCAAAGTTGTAGGCCTCCGAAGCCTTTATCTCGCTGACAAGCTCCACTCCGAGCGGCTGCCAGGCCTTGGCCAGTATCTGGACGAAGTTTTTCATGAACTCGCTGTCCGTTATGCCGAACCTGATCGTGATTTTTTCCTTCGCGCCGATCCCTGCCTTCTCGCGGGCCTTGCGCATCATCATCACCGCGTCGTCGCTGTCGTAGTCGTCGAATCCCGGGACATCCGGGTAGCCGGTCAGGGGGTAGACTAAGGTCGTCGCCGGAACGGTTATGTCCTCGCGGAGCTTGTCGTAGGGTATTGCCTCAAGCAGGGCCTCGCGGATTTCCTGGGTGTTCCACTTCTTGCCGTTGAGCTTGAAGAAGATGTAGTAGGTGCCGAACTCAGCGGCGACCTTGATTGCGTTGCGGTTGATTATCTTGGAGGCGTTGACGTTGCCCTCGGGAATCCAGTCCACCTTGCCCGTGTTGAACAGGTAGGCGTTCTCGTCCAGGTCGTCGCTCTGGATTATCGTGATGCCGGGGATGAGGATGCTCGCCGCGTCCCGGTAGTTCTTGTTCTTGACCAGCTCCAGCCGCCCGTTCTCGTAGGACTTGAGGGTGAATGCCCCGCTGTAGGAGTCCTTCTTCTTGCTGACCGCGCTGAAGGCATGGTGGCAGAGAATCTTGGGCAGGTGCTCGGCGGGCTCCTCCAGATGGATGACGAGGGTCTTGTCATCGCGGGCCGTGATGCCCACCTCATCGCGCTTGCCTTTGCCCAGGCGGTAGTTCCGTGCCCCCTCTATGCAGTCCAGGAGGGATGCGTAGGGCGCGCGCGGGTTGGACAGGAGGTCCAGCCATGACTCGCGGAAGGTGCTCGCGGTGATTTTCTCGCCCGTGCTGAACTTGGCTCCGTCGATTATCGTGAAGGTCCAGCGTTTCTTGTTCCGCGACAGCTTGTAGGACGAGCAGAGCGCGTTCTGGGGCTCCAGGGTGACGGGGTTGTATGAGAAGAGCCCCTCGTACAGGCCGGACAAGAGCTGTGCCTCGGAGGTGTAGCTTGCCGTCTGGGGGTTCAGGTCGTAGGGATGGCCCATCGTCAGCATGACGACGTTGCGCTGCAAGGATTTCTCCACACCCGGGATGTCATCGGACTCCTTGCCCGACTGGGGGGTGTAGACCGGGGCCGCAAAGGACGGCAGCATAAGGACCGCCGCCAGGGCAGCCCCCAAAACGCTTTTCGTTTTCATTTCGTTATTCCAAGCTTCTTCATCTGCTCCGCTTCCTCCACGTAGGAGGCATACTCGGAGCGCAGTTGGTTCACCTTGACGAGCACGTTTTTCAGCGTCGTCAGCTCCATCTTTATGCCTTTTATCTTGGCACGGTTCACGCCCGACGTGTTCGCCTTGAAGTATTCGTCAAGCGCGCCGAGCAGGACCTGTAGTCTCCCGTTCTCCGTCATCTGCTTGTTGACCCAGTTGAACACGAAGTCATCCGCCTGGGAATTCATCTTCTGGTAGTTGGGGCTGTCCGTCGAGCTGAGGGACGTGTAGAACTTTATCCTCTTGCTGAACGCCGCCATGAAGGAGTTGTAGTTGATTATCTCACGCTGCTTCTCGTCGGTGCCCTTCTTGTTGATTATGACCTCGTATTCCACCTGGGGCTCCGCCATGCCGAAGAGGCGGCGGAAGAACCTGCCGAGCTTCTGCTTGAAGCCCTTGTCCTCCGAGGCGAGTATGTCGTGGTTGGTCACCACCTTGCCCATGACGATGTTGTACTGGTCGGACATGGAGCCGAGCGAGAGGACCGCCCCCATGATTATCTCGTGGACGTTGACGCTTTCCTCCGCCTTTTCCGTCGGCATTTCCTGGACCTTGAGGTGCTGGAGCAGCTTGCTGCGGAGCTCATCCTTGTTCGGGGCTGACTCCTCCTTGACGAGCTCCTCCACTATGTCGGCGGAGAAGGGGCGGCGGGGCAGGGCCGTCGGCATCTGCTTCTTTATCTCTTCCATGAGGGCAGAGGCGTTGCCCCTGACATCCGGGCCGAGCTTGGAGACGATTTCCTTCCTTATTTCGCCCTTGTAGCGCTCTTTCTGGAATGCCCCGACTGACTTGAGCTCGCGGGACATCTCCTCCATGTCTTTTGAAGTCTTGGCAATGCTGTCGAAGAGCATGCTCATCGCGGGCCCGCCGCCCTGGGTGGTCGTCTTGAGCTCCATAAGGGCGGCACCGAGGGCCTTTGTGTTCTGCCGGGCTGATTCCGGGTTCAGGGCATCCCATGAGAAGGAGCCGTTGAAGTCCACGAGCTTCTTTATCTTCGCCGTCGGGAGCTGCTCCACCGAGAATTTGACATAGGTGCAGATGAAATCTACCATATTCTCGTACTGGCCCAGCCTGATACCCAGCTGGGTGGCTCTCTCCGCATCGTTGAACGGGGCATCATCGATGGGACCGACGTCGGTGATTTTCTTGTCGTTCTGGTATGGATCCGGCGTGATGAGCGAACGCCGCTGTAGCGCGTTTGTGAGGTTCTTCACGAAAATAAGGTGGTTGCGGTAACCTTCCTGTACCTTGGGCAGCACAGTGCTGTTGAACCATGAGACTTTGTCGTCCACGGCCTTTATTATCTTCGCGTTAAAATCCTCGTTATCTGCACTTCCCATAATGATACATTCCTGTAATAAAATATTCCCCTGAAGGCTTTATCGGCGATTTCAGGAGCTTTCCTTATCCCTTCCTCCCTATGATATACTAGTTTTGCCATTAGAACAAGTGGGAAGGTCCTTGAAAACGATTTCTTGCCAAAACGATGTTTTTTCCTTGACAAATTGCCATTCTGAACATAAAATTAGATTTATGGACTTACGAACTGTATTGACGCCGGAAACGGTAGAACTTCATTTGAAGGGAACGAAGAAAGAAGAGATTATAGATGAGCTCCTTGATGTCCTTGTGAAGGCAGGGAAAGTCACCGACAAGGACGCGGCGCGGGAGTGCGTCTTGGACCGTGAGCGCAAGATGTCCACGGGTATGAAGCATGGGATTGCCATTCCCCACGGAAAGACGGACACCGTGTCCGACCTCGTGGCATGCATCGGCATCTCCGACAATCCCGTTGACTTCGACAGCCTGGATCAGGATCCCTGCCGTATCTTCATAATGACCCTCTCACCTGTCAACAAGACAGGGCCCCATCTCCAGTTCCTTGCGGAGGTCAGCCTCCTGTTCAAGTCTGCCGACAAGCGGGTTCAGATTCTCAACACCACGGATAAGGCCGAGATTATCAAAATCCTGACCGAGTAGGGTTCGTTTGCGTAAATTTCAGTTTCAGGGCCTGCAGGATTGTGCCCCTGCGGTTCTTGGTGCTGTTTTTTAGTTTCCATAGTTGCGGGCATACCGAACGCCGTCGGCGGGACGTGTGCCTGAGTTTTCTCCTTGTTTTTCTCCCCCCGTTCCTGTCAGGCGGGGGGAGTTTTTTATGCCCTGGGTCCCCGTGCTGCGGGAAGCCCGTCCGTATGGCTTACTGGGCCACGCGCTTTTCGATGGGAACGTACTCCCTCTCGGTGGAGACGTTCTTGTAGGCGGGGCGGTAGATGCGGCCTCCAGCGACCAGCTCCTCGATGCGGTGGGCAGACCATCCGGCGATTCGCGAAATGGCGAAGAGGGGCGTGTACAGCTCGCGGGGGATGTTCAGCATAGTGTAGACGAAGCCCGAGAAGAAGTCCACGTTGGAGCATATCTTCTTGTCGCCGCCGTGGAATTCCTCAAGGATTTTCGGGGCGAGCCGCTCGATGATCCGGTAGAGGTTGAACTCCTCCTCGCAGCCTTTCTCCTTGGCAAGCTCCCCGGCCTTGTCGCGGAGCAGGGTCGCCCTGGGGTCGCTTATCGTGTAGACCGCATGCCCCTGCCCGTAGATGAGCCCCGTGTGGTCAAAGGCCTCCTTGCGGGCAATCTTGCGCAGGTACTCGGCAATCTCGTTCTCGTTGCTCCAGTCATGGACGTTGGCCTTGATGTCGTCCATCATCTCCATGACGCGGATGTTCGCGCCTCCGTGCCTGCGGCCCTTGAGCGAGCCGACTGCGGCGGCTATGGCGGAGTAAGTGTCCGTGTCAGCCGAGGAGACGACGTGGACTGTCAGGGAGGAGTTGTTGCCGCCTCCGTGCTCGGCGTGCAGGATCAGGGCCAGGTCCAGGATTTCCGCCTCGCTCTGGGTGTAGCTCCGGTCGCTGCGGATCAGGCGCAGGAAGTTCTCCGCCGTGGAGAGCTCCGGCACGGGGTTGTGGATGTACATGCTCTTTCCGTCGTAGTAGCGCCGCTTGGCCTGGTAGCCGTAGGCCGCCAGCGTGGAGAAGCGGGAGATGAGCTCTATGCACTGGCGCAGGTTGTTGGCCACGTCGCGGTTCTCCGGGTCGGGGTCGTATGAGTAGGATGCGAGCACCCCGCGCGCGATCTTGTTCATTATGTCGCAGGAGGGGGCCTTCATTATCATGTCTTCCGTGAAGTTCGGGGGCAGGGTCCTGAGCTCGCCGAGGAATTCCGTGAATTCGGCCAGCTGGTCCTTGGTCGGCAGATCCCCGAAGAGGAGGAGGTAGACGCACTGCTCGTAGCCGAACTCGTGCCGGCTCTCTATGTCGTGCACGATGTCCTCCACGCTGTAGCCGCGGTACATCAGCTTGCCGGGTACGGCCACCTTCTTGCCGTCCTGCACCTCATAGCCGACAACGTCTCCGATGCGGGTCAGGCCGACCAGGACGCCGCGCCCGTCGGCGTAGCGCAGGCCGCGCTTTACGTCGTACTTTGTATACAGGCTATGGTCTATGGGGTCGTTCTTCTGTGCCAGGTCGGTGAGTTTGTTGATGAAACCGTTGTTTTCTTCGATGGATTTTTGCATACACAGCCCCTCAGCTTTGAAAAATATGCATAATTATACAAAATCTGCTTGTTTAATGCAAGAAGCCCGTGAATTTCGGCCACCCCTAAACGGACGTATCACATGGTGTGTTACGGACGTATCACATGGTGTGTTACGGGCGTATCACATGGTGTGTTACGGGCGTTTTACATGGTGTGTTACGGGCGTTTTACATGGTGTGTTACGGGCGTTTCGCTGCCGCATTGAAGGGAACGTATGGAGCAGGGAGGGTTCCCTCAAGCGAGCATTTGCTTGCGCTCATTGAACTGTGTGCCAGTCTGCATCGGCTCTCAAATGCGTATGACACAAATGCAAGCACCCGCTCGCGAAGAGGGAAACCCTGCGGGAATACGTTCCCGTCGCTGTCCGGTCGGCAAGCACTTGCGGGCGAAGACGGATACCCCGCGGTAATACGTTCCCGTGAGGGAAGTCTTTTGACATATTGGCAGGGAGGCTTTATAATCAAAGCTATGTTTGTGGACACTCTGAAGCTATTCCGCGTTGACGACGCGTTTTTGGGACGTTACCAGAGGCTGGTGACGGGCTCTGTCATACCCTATCAGGAGGATATCCTGAACGACCGGATTCCCGGCGTGGAGAAGAGCCACGCCGTGGAGAACTACCGCCTTGCCGCCGAGGTCAACGAGACCGGCAGCTGCTCCCGGGAATTCTACGGGATGGTCTTCCAGGACAGCGACGTCGCCAAGTGGCTTGAGGCCGCCGCCTATTCGCTCGCTCTCAGGAAGGACGAGGCTCTGGAGCGGAGATGCGACGAGATGATAGCCCTGATAGGCCGCGCCCAGCAGAAGGACGGCTACCTGAACACCTACTTCACCGTCAAGGAGAGGGGGCGGCGCTGGACCGACCTGCAGGAGGCGCACGAGCTCTACTGCGCGGGCCACATGATGGAGGCCGCCGTCGCATGGTACGAGTGCACCGGCAAGCGGAATCTCCTGGACATCATGTGCCGCATGGCAGACCACGTCTACGGACACTTCATCACGGGGAAAGCCCCGGGATTCCCCGGCCACCCGGAGGTGGAGCTGGCCCTTGTCCGCCTGTACGGGGCGACCGGGGAGAAGCGTTACCTGGAACTTGCCCGGCACTTCATCGACGTGCGGGGCGTGGACAGCGACTATTTCAGGAAGGAGAGCGAGGGCCGGGGCTGGCAGGTCTGGGGCAGCTGGAACGGCGACAAGGAGTACACCCAGAGCCATGCCCCGGTCCGCGAGCAGCAGGATGCCGTGGGGCATGCCGTCCGCGCGGTCTACCTTTATTCCGGCATGGCCTCCGTCGCACGGGAAACCGGGGACTCGGGGCTCGCCGCCTCGTGCCGCCGCCTCTGGGAGAGCATTACCCGGAGGCGGATGTATATAACCGGGGCGATCGGGTCCGCATACGAGGGCGAGGCCTTTACCAAGGACTACCACCTGCCCAACGACAGCGCGTACGGGGAGACCTGCGCCTCCATCGGGCTTATCTTCTTTGCCCGCAGGATGCTGGAGCTGGACAGGAAGGGGGAGTACGCCGACGTGATGGAGAGGGCCTTCTACAACACCGTGCTCGCGGGGATGCAGCTGGACGGAAAGAGTTTCTTCTACGTGAACGCGCTGGAGTCCCTGCCCGGCATCTCCGGCAAGGCCGTCACTCACCGGCACACGCTTCCCGTCCGCCCCCAGTGGTTCGCCTGCGCGTGCTGCCCGCCCAACGCAGCCCGCCTGATTGCCTCCATAAGCCGCTATGCCTGGATGCTGGACGACGGGACTAAGACCGTCAACAACCTGCTTTTCATCGGCGGCACGCTCGACCTGTCTGAGTCCCTCGGCGTGAAAATCCGCGTGGCGACCGGCTACCCCTACGACGGCAGGGTGGAATACCGCCTGGAGCCCTGCGGGGACAAGAAACCCGGGGAACTGACCCTTGCTGTCAGGCTTCCCGGATGGGCGCGGGGCAAAGTCAGCTGCTCCAAGAACGGGAAGCCCTTCTCTTACGAGGAGAAAGACGGCTTTGCATACATAGGCCATATAATGGAAGATTTTGCCCCGGATGACACGCTCGCCTTTGAGTTCGGCATGGAACCCCGGAGGATTTATCCCTCG
>JAFSSU010000187.1 GCA_017450845.1 Treponema sp. | reverse complement strand
TGTACTGCATGCCGAACCAGTCAGAGGCTTCCGGCAGCATGAAGTCGGTAAAGCAGGACTCGCCCGGCCATACCTGCTCCGAGAAGTCGCTCCCGTCCTCCTTCTTGCAGAAGAAGCCCCTGTCCCGCCCCTCCTCGTACACGTCGTAGCCGGATTCTGCCTTGATGCCCGCATCGACTATCGGTATCAGGCGGACCCCCTTCTCCTTCAGGCGGGAAGAGAGGCCTTTCATGTCGGGGAAGCGTTCCTTGTCCACGGTGAAAATCTTGCAGCCTTCCATGTAGTCTATGTCCAGGCATACCGCGTCCAGGGGGAGCCCAGCCTTCCAGTAGCCTTCGACGACCTTGAGCACGTCGGCCTCGGTCCTGTAGCCCCAGCGGCTCTGCTGGTAGCCGAACGCCCAGCGCGGGGGGATGTAGCTCTGCCCGATCAGGCGGCGGAACTGGCGGACCACGTCGTTCAGCTCGCTCTCAATGCGGTCAGGGGCGGGAGTGATGACATACACGTCCAGCCCCGTGTCCGCGCTCGTGACCGAAAGCTCCTCCCCGTCCGTCCATCCTATGTCAAAGCGGATTCTGGCGGGCGTATCAAAGAAGACCGCGAAGCAGACGCTGTTGTAGCGAGAGCCGTTGTAGACGATGAGGAAGTTGTGCGCCCCGTACAGGGACCGGGTCAGCTCGTCCTGATCGGGAACGTCCGAGCACCAGCTCTCGTACAGGCCGCCCCGCTTGTTCATCCCCCGCATCTGCTCGCCCAGACCAAAGACTATGTCGCCCTTGTCCATCCGGTAGGTCCATTTGAAGGGGCTCGCGGAGCAGAGCGTCCCGAACTGCATGACCGCGCCGGACGGGGCGGTCTCCAGCTCCTGGACGACGGCACCAGTCGGCACCGTCGTCCCGTAGGTGAATCGTTCAATCATATATCGCCGTCAGCGAATCTCAGCGCAGCTGGATGTATTCGCTCCAGTGGGGCTGGTTGTAGATGTCCGTGAAGCGGTACATCAGGCGGACGTTGCCGCTCCCGACATCGACGTTGCTTATCTCCATCTTGGGACCGACCGTCATCTGCTCGCCCAGGTAGTAGCTGTCCTTGTAGTCGCCCTTGTAGCTGTAGTAGTCGCAGAGGAAGTCCAGCTTGTCGCCCTGCTTGAGCGTGACCATGTTCTTCGCCACCACGTCGCTCGTCTTTGCGTCGTAGTCCATCGCCGCGCCCGCTATGTAGCCGCGGGGATGATCGTTGTCAAAGACAATCCAGAGGTTCACGCGGTCGCCGTTGAGCAGGGCGGGGACGCGGCCCGTTATCGTATAGTCGTCGCCCAGCTCCGTCGTGTCCATGTGGTAGTAGGCGACCGGCTGCCCGTTTATGGCGAGCCAGGTCCTGTCGGTGCGGGCAATCAGGTCGCCCGAGTCCGTCCAGTCGTACACGTTGTCCAGTCCCAGGTCAACGTAGCCCTCTCCGTCGTCATAGAACATGTTCATGTCCAGGGCATGTACGAGCTCCCACTGGCTCTCGTCCAGGTGCATGATGTACTTGCCGCTCGCCGAGTTCCAGCGGAGGGCGGAGTCGTTGAAGTAGTTCGCGCTGATGTATTCCGCCGTGTCTTCGGCAGAGAGCGCCCTGCCGGAAAGGAAGTCGCTGGAGGCAAGGCCGCCGATGATGCTGCCGAGCGCGCTGCCGCCGCCGGAGGAACCGCCGAGGAAGGTCCCCAGGATGCTGCCGATTGCGTCCGCGCTGCCCGAGGAGCCGCCTGCGGAACCGAGCAGGTCAAAGAGGGATCCGACCGGTGAAGCCGCGGAGGAGCCGCCTGCCGCTGCCTGGCCTGAGACTTCCATGCTCGCGAATGCCTTGATGCAGTCCGCGTAGCTGTCGTCCATGCCTATGTCCTCGTAGTTGTCGCAGGCCTTGTCAACGTAGGAGGCATTCTTGTAGGGGAAGTAAATCGACACCCCGTAGGCATTTGTCATGTTGGAGGATGTCCTGTTGTACTTGACTGCCCCTTGAAGTACCTTGGCGAGTGCCTTGCCCTCGCTGCTTCCCACCTTGTTGCACATGTCCACCAGGTCAATCTGGTCAATCCTGCTGGAAGCCGCGAACTCGCGGGTGTTGTAGCGGGCATCGGAGACCGTCTTGTAATCGTTCTTCGCGATGTAGTTCGTCAGTGACTTGGAGAAGCTCGTCAGCTTGGACGGAACCGTGTTGCTGAATTCCGCCAGGTCTATGACTGAGAGCGTCGTCTTCTGCCCGCGGCACTGCTGGTCGCAGGTCTTCACGAAGTCATCGACGATCGTCTTGCCTATTTCGAGCGTGGAGGTGGACGTGTTCTTGGACAGCTGGTTGAGCCAGTTTGTGTAGAACCAGCCGATTCCCGGCTCCGTCTCCTCGGAGCTTATCATGTAGTCGCCGTAGCTGTCCAGCAGGAGCGCGGTCTCCGCCGTCGCCATGAGGCATGCGTCGAAGCCGATGAAGTCGAACTTGACCCCGCCGTCCTTGAGCGCCTTGTTGATTCCCGAAAGGCTCATCGAGCCGCTCCGGGGATTCTTCTCGTCGTAGCCGTAGCCGGAGACCGAACCGCCTCCGTGATCCCAGAAGATGAGCTCGTAGCGGTCCGCCGGATACTTGGACTTGCACCACTTTATATAGGAGGAAAGTGTCTTGGGGTCGGTCATCACCTTGTTGCCGTCGTCCTTGACGAGTGGCTTGAGGCCGCCGGAGACCACCTGGTAAATCTGGTTCGTCGAATTGGAGATGCCCTTTGTCTGCCAGTTCCTGCAGCCGCCCGTGTAGACGAGCAGGTTTATCTTGTCGCTCAGCTGCGCCGCCGCCATCTCGCCCAGGTCGTTGGAGGCCATGCCGTGCTTGGACTCAAGGTCGGTGCCGCACATGTAGATCATTATCGTGACGGTGTCGCTGCCGTTCCCGGCAATCTTCGTGTATTTGGCCCGCGAGCCGGATGCGACCGACGTGTCAATCTTGCTGTATGAGGTCGATGAGCCCGATGAGGAAGAGCCTGTCATGGGGCTGGAACCCCCGCCGGTCATGCCGCCTAAGATGTCCGAGAGTCCGCCCGACTCCCCGCCGAGCATCCCGGAGACCGTCTCAAGTATGGAGCCGGAGCTTTCCGCCTGGGTCTGCTGGCTGCCCGCATCCGTGCCGGTGGAAGCCCCGCCCCCGCCCAGGCACATCTTGAGGACAAAGAGGAGGACTATGAGGCCCAGTCCGCCGCCGCCGACAGCCCTTACGCCGCCGCCGGAATGTCCGCCGCCGGAGGAGCCCCCGCTCCCGCCCGGCCTGCCGTAGCCGCCTGAGGAACCGACCGGCCCTGTCCCGAGCCCGTCGCCCCTCTTGTGCACTCCAGTGCTGTTGTTCGTTACGTGGGTGTCCCTCCCGCGAGGTCTTTTCTGGTCCATAATAACGCTCCCGTTGAAAGAATCGTATGCTGATGTTGGATATATCATAGCCGATTTTTGCCCCTCTTGCAATCGCTTCCCGCGGGGAGTCCGTTCGCGGGCTGGTGCTTGCATCTGGAGGCGGGGACACGTCGTACATCAACGTGTGGGGCAACCTTGCGGCTGACTTCAAGATTCTGGATGTGCGCGACATGCTGGAGTATGGCAGCTCGGAGGATATGGATGTCAACAAGCGTCCGGATGTCTATCAGGATTTCCTTGAGGACAATGACTACGAGTACGACGAGGATGAGCGCGTCTGGTGGCGGGTCCCCAACAGCGACTTGACGGATGACGGGGAGCTTACCCCGGAGGCACGGCGCAGGTGGGCAGAAAAGCTGGGCGTTGAACTTGACGAGGACGCTTGAACGGAGCCCTGCCGCCACGGGCGTGCCCGTCCGCAAGGAGGACGGCTTGGACGCGCGTAAGCCCCGCTACCGCCTGCGCCGCCTGTCTGCCTCCGTGCAGGAGGTGACGCCGGAACAGGCGGCGGCATGGCTCTCAAACAATCCTCGCAACCGCCCGCTGATGGAAAACCGCGTCGCTGCATACACCTCTGCGATGCGTTCCGGCGGCTGGGCGGAAAAAAGCCGTGATCCCATAGAGGTGCTGGACACGGGCCGTCTGCTGAACAGGCAACACCGCCTTACCGCCGTCATCCGTGCGGGCATTCCCGTGCGAATGCGGGTGGTGGTCTACGGCAAGGAGCTTGTAGGGGGGAAGCTAGCCCCGGCTCGGCAGGGGGCTAGCGGGTGGCGTACAGCAGGCGTGCTAGGCCAGCACCGGCTCCGTTTCCGTGGCGAGGGCCTGAATGTCAGCGAGGGACAGGCCGGTATACTGGGCAACCTTCTCCAGAGGCAAACCGTCTGCCAGCATGTTCCGGGCATCCTCCTCCTTGCCAAAAAGCTCGCCACGCTCAAAGCCTATCTCTTCTCCCTCTCGCCGTCTGTTGCGGTCGTATTCTTCCTGGTCAAATTCAGTCAAGCTCATGTTCATCACCTCCATTTTCTGCGCCTTGAAGAAGCCGTCGAGCATGTTCTCTCCGATGGCGTAGTCAAGGGCCTTTCTCACCGCGTCCGTCTTAGGCATGCCTGACTTCAGGTTTCCCTTTACGCGGTTCACGTAACTACAGTAATCATATAACGCCTTGCACTTCTTCAGCAAGCCCCCGCTGTGCTTCCCGCCGATGTTTATGACTTTCGCCGTCCACTCGAAGCCCTCCCCGCTCCCAGCGGGTTCGAATGCATCCGAGAGCCTCTGCTCCGACACGTCGGGA
>JAFSSU010000186.1 GCA_017450845.1 Treponema sp. | reverse complement strand
GTCGCCCGGGTCTCCCGGTCCGTTGGAGAGCATGAGCCCGTCGGGCTTCGCGGCGAGGATGTCGTCCGCACCGGCGGAGGCATCCATCACTATGACCTCAAGGCCGCGCTTGAGCAGCTCCCGGCGGATGTTCGCCTTGGCCCCGAAGTCCCAGAGGACGACCTTTTTTCCCTTCCCGTCCTTCATGGCCGCGTCCATGTCGTTGACCTTGGTGCCGTCCGCCCTGACAGGGACGAAGCGGTATGCCGCGCTCTCGGTGAACACGGTCTTCGCGTCCTCCTCCACTGCCCTCGCGGAGCCGGTCACGCTCTCGACCGCGTTCGTTATCCTGTATGCCCTTATCTGCTCAAGGAGCTCTGCCTTGCCTTTCCCGTCGGAGAGCATGGCGCGGTACCTGGCCGCCTCACCGTCCTCCCCGCTGATTATCATGCCGTTCATCACGCCTGCCTCGCGGAGGAGCTTGGTCAGCTCGCGCGTGTCTATGCCGCACAGGCCGATGACTTTCTGCTGTTTCAGGAATGAGTCCAGGTCCCCCCCGGCGCGGAAGTTGGACGGGTCCTCGCAGGGGTCGCGGACTATGTAGCCCGACACATGGGCGGCCCCGCTCTCGAAGTCCTTGGGGATTATGCCGTAGTTGCCGATGAGGGGGAAGGTCTGCGTGACGATCTGCCCGTAATAGCTCGGGTCGGTCAGCGTCTCTATGTATCCGTTCATTCCCGTCGTGAAGACTGTCTCGCTGGTGACGACCCCGGAGGCACCGAGCCCCCTTCCCTCAAACACAAGCCCGTTCGCAAGGACCAGGCACGCTTTCGTATAATCTTCCATAGTTAGTTTCTATTATAAGAAAAACGGCATACGGACACAAGGGGGCGACATGGCCCAGGGCGAGCATTTGCTTGCGTGCTCTGCCCTTGTCCATGCCTGTTTTTTCCTATAGAATGGTGGCATGGAATTTGTTTCAAAAAGGCTTGGGAGCCTGCACCCCTATGTCCCCGGCGAGCAGCCGACGGACAGGGCTTACATAAAGCTGAACGCGAACGAGAACCCCTATCCCCCGCACCCCTCCGTCATAGAGGCGGTCAGGTCCGCCATCTCCGCCAGCCCGGAGAAGCTCGGCCTCTACCCCGACCCGGACGTGACCGAGCTCAGGCAGGAGATAGCCCGGATGCTCAACGCGACGGGAGGCGTGCTTTGCCGCGCCAGCACGGATGGCGGGGAATGCCGCCCGGCCCCGGAGGACGGGCTCGGATTCGAGATAACGCCGGACATGATTTTCTGCGGCAACGGGAGCGACGAGGTCCTGAGCTTCGTGTTCTACAGCTTCTTCGACTCCGACAGGCCCGTCGTCTTCCCCGAGCACACCTACAGCTTCTACCCTGTCTACTGCGGTTACTACGGCATACCGATGGAGAGGGTGCCGCTTAGGGGCGACTGGACGCTCGACGTCAGCACGATGCTCTCCAAGGCCAGGGCCTCCGACAGCGGGATAATCTTCGCCAACCCCAATGCCCCGACCGGGCTTGCCCTGGGAAGGAAGGAAGTGGAGGGAATACTGGAGTCCGCGCCGGAGGGGAAGGTCGTCGTCGTCGACGAGGCCTACTGCGACTTCGGCGGCGAGAGCTGCCTGCCCCTGCTCAGGGACCACAGGAACCTCGTCGTCGTAAGGACATTCAGCAAGTCCCTCTCCTTCGCGGGGATGCGGCTGGGCTACATCGTCGCCAGCCCGGAGCTGGTGCAGGCGGTCTTCCGCGTCAAGAACTCCTTCAACCACTTCCCGGTCGATTTCGTCGCCAAGACCGCCGCGATCGCCTCTTGCAGGGCCGCGCCCTACTACGCGGAGAACGCCCGCAAGGTCGTCGCGGAGCGGGAATCCCTGACCGCCTTCCTGCGGGACAGGGGCTACTTCGTCCTGGACAGCCTGACGAACTTCGTCTTCGCGCGGAAGGACGGCATGGGCGGCAGGGCGCTCTACGAGAAGGTCCGGGACGCGGGCATACTGATACGCCACTTCGCGACCCCGGGCATAGAGGATTTCGTGCGCATATCGATAGGGACGCACGGTCAGATGGAAGAGCTGAAAAAGGCTCTGTGAAGGGAACGGACAGTCAGGAGGGAATCATCATGAAGTTTCTGGTAATAAGCGACCTGCACGGAAACCTTGACGTGCTGGACAAGATGGAGGGCATCTTCAAGGAGGCGGACGCGGTGCTCTTTGCGGGCGACTTCGCCAAGTTCGGGGAGAGCGCGACGGGGCTGCCCGCCCTGGAGAAGCTCTGCCGGATGCACGACTCGATATATGCGGTCATCGGCAACTGCGACGAGCCGTCATTCCTTGACGAGCTTGACAAGAAGGACATCTCGGTGGAGGGGAGCCTGACGAGCCTGGACGGGCTTTCCGTCGCGGGATCCGGCGGCGGCAGCAAGTTCACCGGGACGACCCCCTTCGAGCGGACGGACGAGGAGCTCGTGTCCGACTTCGGCATGGTGACGGCCCAGGGCGGGGGAGAGTGGGACAATCTCATCGCGATAATGCACAACCCGCCCAAGGACACGAAGTGCGACAGCATCCCGGGCGGCGTGCACGTCGGAAGCCCCCTCCTGCGCAAGTTCATCGAGGATACTGGGCCGCTCGCCGTCATCACGGGGCACATCCACGAGAGCGCGGGCGTTGACAAGATAGGCGGCACGACTGTCATCAACCCCGGCCCCCTCCTGGAGGGCTGCTACGCCTGGCTCACCGTCGGCAAGTCCGGCGGCAAGTGGGAGGTCAAGCAGGTGGACTTGAAGAACGTGCTTGCAAACAAATGAGGAAAAGCCTAGGATTCCTGGGCTTTTGATAGATAAAATCCGGAAAAGATAACGAGGAGAAGGACTATGGCAGACGAGGCTTTGCTGGCGAAGGTAAAGGAGACCCTGGAGGCGTTCCGTCCCCAGCTGAACGCGGACGGCGGTGACATGGAGTTCATAGAGATCGACGCGGAGAACAAGGTGCACCTCAGGCTGACGGGGGCCTGCGGGGACTGCCCGATGGCGGTGATGACGCTCAAGATGGGAATAGAGCGTTACCTGAAGGAGACCTGCCCGGAGATAACCGAAGTGGTGCAGGAGGCCTAGGATGACGGTAGCGAAAGACAAGGTCGTCTCCATAAACTACACCCTCAGGGGCGACGACGGCGGCGTGATCGACACGAGCGAGGGCCGCGCCCCTCTGGAATACCTGCACGGGCACGGGATGCTCCTGCCCAAGTTCGAGGAGTCGCTTGCCGGCCACAATCCGGGCGACAATCTGACCTGCGACCTTGCGGCCAAGGACGGTTACGGCGAGTACGACGAGTCCCTGGTCACGGAGGTTCCACGCAGCCAGTTCGAGACGGACATGGAGATAGAGGTAGGCATGGCCTTCCAGGCGATGACCGAGAGCGGCCCCTCCATCGTGACCGTCACCAAGGTCACGCCCGACGTGATCACGGTGGACGCGTACGACTCCCTGGCCGGGAAGAACCTGCATTTTGCGGTCGAAGTCCTGGAGGTGCGCGATGCGACCGAGGACGAGCTCCGCTCTGGCCGCCCCGCAGGACAGGGCTGTGGCTGCGGTGGCTGTGGCGGAGGTTGTGGTGACGGAGGTTGCGGGGGAGACTGTGGGTGCGGCAGCGGGTGCGACTGCGCCTCCGATGACGAGTACGACTCCGACGAGGAGGGCATGCCCTGCCCCTGCGGGTGCGGCCGTTAGGACGCACCCGAAAGCGACTGCGTCGGCGGCGGGTGCGGCCGTTAGGACGCACCCGAAAGCGACTGCGTCGGCGGCGGCTGCGGACGCTAGCGCAAAAAAAACGGGGGCTGCTTTCCGCCCCCGTCAGTGTCCATATATTGCTAGTTAATTCTCTTTAGTATCACGTCAAGCTTGTCGCGCTCAATCAGGTCCACGGGGCGGCCCTCGGAATATTTCCTTGCCCCCTCGGTGAAGGTGCCCGCGGTGATGCAGATGCCCCTGCCCACGCGCTGGTCCTGAATCATCTCATGGAACTCGCGGACGTAAATCTCGCCGGTCGCCCCCGTCGTGCGGAAGAAGCGGAAGACCCAAGTCTCCTTGACCTCGCTTCCGTCCCCGCCCCGGCTGGGGACTTCGACCGTTATGTCGGTGTAGGCGGACTCCGCGTTCGCGTCGATGAAATTCGCGTTCATCCCCCGCTCCCATCCGGTCGCAATCCTGCGGCAGAGGGCGATGAAGTCCGAGACGCTTCCCGCGAGGTAAATCTGCAGGTTGGAATTCTGGCTCAGCTCGGAATAGCGGCTTATGAGCGTCGGTATGTCCTTGTACTGGGGGTTCACCTGCTTTACCTCGGACAGGAGGGCGAGGCCTTCCTTGTAGCGGTTGGTGTCGAAGTAGCAGATGGCGAGCCGGTACTTGAGCTCCAGCATGTCCGCCTGGGGGGTGTTCGGCAGCTTGAGGCCGATCGTGAAGTCCTCGATGGCGGTCTTCTTGTCGCCCTGATTATAATGGTAGACACCGCTCCTGATGCATGACCTGGCCCCGTAGGTTGGGTCGGGCCGCAGGTGGGAGAAAATCTTGATGGACTTCTCGCCGTGCCCTTCCTCAACCATAACGTCCGCGTAATCGAACATGGCCTCCTTGTTGTTGGGCTCGGCTGCTATGACGACCTTGAGGTAGGGCAGGGCCTCCTTGTAGTGGTGCTGCTCGTAGAAGCAGCGGGCGACCAGCATGTTGGCCTGCGTGGAGGCGGGGTTGACGATGAGGGCCTTCTTCAGGCATGGGACGGCCTTTGCGTAGTCCTTGAGGTTGCTGTAGACCAGGCCGAGGTGATAGTTCACGTCGAAGTTGGAGCCGTCCTTCAGGCTGGACTGCAGGAGGTACTTGAGCGCCTCTCCCCACTCCTGGGCCTTGCAGAGGCAGATTCCCGCCCTGAGCGCGACCTTGGCCTCGTCTATCTCCGAATGTACCGGCGCTATGCGGACCAGGCTCCTGTAATATTGCACCGCTTTGTCAAAGACCCCGTTCGTATAGAAAATCTCTGACAGCTGGGTCAGCGCGGCGATGTTGTCCGGGTCCTTCTCCAGCTTGCGGGTCGCATCCTTGAGGATTTTGGCCTCGTTCCTGTTCTTGATGTCGGGCATGTCCTTGCCGGACGTGCTCCTGCCCTTGAGCACCAGGACGATGGCGACCGCGACGAGAACCAGCACGCCTATGAAAATCAGAAAATACATATCAACCTCTCCTGCAACTATCGGTAAATTCCGCTATCCTGTCAAGGGCGGTCTTAATCTTGTCTATAGCCGTCGCATAGCAGCAGCGGATGTGCCCCTCCCCGCCCGCGCCGAACACCGAGCCGGGGACGACCGCGACCGAATGCTTGTTGAAGAGCCTCGTGGCGAATTCCTCGCTCGTCAGCCCCGTGGAGCTGATGTCCGGGAACATGTAGAATGCCCCCTTGGGCTCCGGCACGGGCAGGCCCATGTCGTTGAACTCCTTGACCATCAGGTTCCGCCGCTGCTGGTAGCTGACCCGCATCTTCTCCACCTCGCTCCAGCCGTTGCGAAGGCCCTCCATCGCGGCGTACTGGCTCATGATCGGGGCGCATATCGTGTTGTAGCCGTGCAGCTTGATTATCTCGGCGGTGATGTCCTCCGGGGCGGCGATGTAGCCTATCCTCCAGCCGGTCATGGCGAAGGACTTGGAGAAACCGTTGAGGATTATCGAGTAGTCCTTCATCCCGGGCAGGCTCGCTATCGTCGTGTGCTTGGTACCGTCATAGACCAGCTCGCAGTAAATCTCGTCGGAGATGACCCAGATCTGGTGCTTCTTGACGACCTCGGCGATTTTCTCCAGCTCCTCCGCGGGGATGACGGTGCCGGTCGGGTTGTTGGGGCTGCATATCATCAGGGCCTTGGTCCTGGGGGTGACAAGCTTCTCTATGGCCTCCGCCGTCGGGTAGAAGCCCGTCCTGCTCGTGTCCAGGTCCACGACCTTCGCCCCTGTCAGGTTCGCGAGGGTCGTGTAGTTGACGTAGCAGGGCTGGCTGACGATTATCTCGTCGCCCGGGTTCAGTATGCAGCGGAGGGTCGCGTCAACGCCCTCGCTCGCCCCGACCGTGATGATTATCTCCTTCTTGGGATTGTAGAAGGCCCCGTAACGCTCCAGATAGCGGGCTATCTCCTCGCGGAGCTCGATGAGGCCCCAGTTGGAGGTGTAGCTCGTCTGCCCCTTCTCCAGGTGGTAGAAGGCTTCCTCCCGCATCAGCCAGGGGGTGGGGAAGTCCGGCTCGCCGACGGACAGGGAAATCACGTCGTCGTGGCCTATGAGCATCTCGAAGAATTTGCGGATACCCGACGGCGGGGTCGCCAGCATGGCGCGGGAAAGCTTGTCCGGCCTCGTGTTCATCAGGCTACCACTCCCTCGCGGCTGTCGCTGCGCTCCTCGACGTATACGATGTCGTTCTCCTTGTAGGTCTTGAGTATGAAATGGGTCTTGATGGAGCGTACCCCTTCTATGGTGGAAAGCTTTCTGGCGACGAACTGCGCCACGTCCTGCAGGCTGTCGCCCTCGATGATCACCTTGAGGTCGTAGCCGCCGGACATGAGGTACAAGGACTTGACCTGGGGAAAACGGTAGACCCTGTCCGCCAGGCCGTCAAAGCCGCGCTCCCTCTCCGGGGTCACCTGTATCTCTATCTCGGCCTTGACTTTTTCCTTTGCCCCGGCGTCCTTCTCCGGGTTGATTATGGCGGCGTACTTCATGATGACGCCGTCGTTCTCCAGCTTCCTGATTATCTCGCTGACCTCACCGGGGGTCTTCTTGGTCATCGCGGAAATGTCCTCAATGCTCAGTCTCGCGTTGTCCCTCAGCAGGTTAAGAATCTCTTCGGATACGTCCATAGACCTCAAGCCTACCCTATTTCATAAGAACATTCAAGTGGCGGACTCGTGGACATATCGGCGCGTTTCGTGCTAGAGTATCAGCATGCTGAAGACAATACGGCCAGAGGCCATAAGCGACAACCCATTCAAGCTGATAGGGAGCGACTGGATGCTCATCACCGCCTGCGAGAAAAGCACGGACGAGGAGGGCAACATCACGACGGGCCGCGTCAACACGATGACCGCGAGCTGGGGCGGCCTGGGGGTCCTGTGGAACAAGAGCGTGGCGACGGTCTACGTGCGCCCCACCCGCTACACCAAGGAAATCATGGACAGGACCGACAGTTTCTCGCTTTCCGTCCTGCCCCAGAAGTACAAGTCCGCGCTGGACTACTGCGGCTGCCACTCAGGCCGCGACGGCGACAAGTTCCGCCCCGCGAAGCTCGACGTGGAGTACCTGAACGGCACGCCCTGGATCAAGCAGGCCCGGCTCGTCCTCTTCTGCAACAAGCTCTACGCCCAGCCCTTCGACCCCTTCTGCTTCATCGATGAGAAGTACCTCAAGCAGAACTACAAGAAGGACGACTTCCACACGATGTACATCGGCGAGATATACAAGGTGATGGAGGACAAGCGCTAGGGCCCGGGGACTGTGCCGGCCGGGAGGGGCACAGCCGCAGCCGTCCGAAATCGCGGGCGTTTGTCCCGTCCGGTCTGCCTCAGCCCGCCAGATTCCGGCAGCCGTTCCGGTGGCATTTTGAGCACTTCCGCTTGGTTTTCCGGTGCCATTTTGAGCGCTTTTACCCTGTTTTCCGGTGCCATTTTGAGCACTTTCGCTTGATTTTCCGGTGCCATTTTTGTACACTTATGGCATGGAATATTCAGGCCGGAAAATCGACGGGCAGCTTCTCGGCTGGAAAAACGAAAAGGAACGGAAGCCCCTGCTCTTGAGGGGCGCGCGCCAGGTCGGGAAGACCTCTGCCGTCAGGGAGCTTTCACGAAAGTTCGATTATTATGTCGAAATCGATTTCCTGAATTCGGAAAACGCGGACATCGCGGAGCTGTTTTCCCAGAAGTCATCCGTACAGGATTTATGCCAGAAAATCTCCATAATAAAGAACGTTCCCGTCCAGGCGGGAAAGACCCTGCTGTTCCTCGATGAAGTGCAGGCCTGCCCCGCCGCCATCGAGAAGCTCAGGTATTTCTACGAGCAGGAGCCGGACCTCCACGTGATAGCCGCAGGTTCCCTTCTGGAGTTCGCGCTGGAGGAGCTTCCGTCCTTCGGCGTCGGGCGAATCCGCTCGGTCTTCATGTACCCCCTCAGCTTTGAGGAATTCCTCGGCTTCCAGAAGATGGACGCGCTGTGCCATGAGATGAACGGGGCCCGTCCCCGCAGGCCACTGCCGGAAGCCTTTCACAAGAAGCTGCTGGAACAGCTGCGGATTTTCCTGCTCACGGGAGGGATGCCGGAAGTCGTCTCCTCCTGGTGCAGGGACCACGACTTTCTCAGGTGCCGCCAGATCCAGAACGATCTTCTGATTTCCTATCAGGACGACTTCGCCAAGTACCGTAAGCGGATTCCCGCGTCACGGATTCAGGAGGTGTTCCGCTCCGTCGCGGAACAGGGGCAGGGCAAGTTCGTCTATAAGAAAGCCGGGCCTGACATCCGCTCAAGCCAGATAAAGGCCGCGCTGGAGACGCTGGTACTGGCTGGGCTCGTGTACCCTGTCACGCACACGGCCGCGAACGGCATACCCCTGGGGGCGGAAATCCGGGAGGACTACCGGCGGATGATATGCTTTGACACGGGGCTCTTGCAGCGTCAGCTGAACCTCAGGGCGGAGGACATCCTCGTGTCCGACGACCTGGACGTGATAAACAAAGGCGCGGTCGCAGAAAGCTTCATCGGGACGGAGCTCATGAAGGCCGCCCCGGTTTACGAGAAAAGCGAGCTGTACTGCTGGCACCGGGAGGAAGCGGGAAGCAACGCGGAAGTCGATTATGTGATCCAGAAGGGAAATGAAATCATCCCTGTCGAAGTAAAGGCAAGCAAGAAGGGCTCCATGCAGAGCCTCAGGCAGTTCCTGGCCTTGAAGAAAAGGCCCTACGGCATCCGCACATCCCTTGAGAACTTCTGCGAATACGGGGACATACAGGTATACCCCCTCTACGCGATAAAGAACGCCCTTGCCCCGGAAGCGCAGCCGTAACCGCTGCCGGGGTCAGGCGGGACAGCCGAATCCCCCTCTGGATGTTCGGCCTGCTGTATTGAAAGAGCTAGCGGAGGGCGGAGCGAAGGCGCATCTTCAAATGGCAAGACTGTCATTTACAGGCGGTAATTTTTGCTGTAAAATAGGGGGTGGAGGTGGAATATGTCTGACGTGATGACGGCTAATCTTACTGCAATGGCGGACTCAATGACCTATGATGAGGTGCTCGCCGCCATATCCCTGCTCCTTGAGCGGCTGAAAAAGCCTTTTACAAAGGAAGAGAAAGGCAAGTCTTCCAAGGAGGAGGCCCTGAATGCAATATTTGCCAGGGCGGACGCTTTGCATCTTAACTCAAACGGGGAAAAGTGGACACGGGAGGAACTTTATGAGCGGTAATGTTTTTCTTGACACTTACCATCTATGACTCCCTCATAATTGCCGCCGCCAAAGCCGAGGGCTGCGATGTGGTTTACAGTGAGGATTTGAACGACGGACAGGTCGTAGATGAGTCCGCCGGAACCGCCGCCGTCCTTGGCGACCAGGATATCCGTATAGCCGTCAAAGTCCGCGTCCGCAACGGATACTCCGACCATCCCTCCAGAATTAAAGCGGAAGGAGGACTTTTTGCCGCCGGCAGAAACATCCATTCTGACCTTCAACCAGGCATAATACTCAAGGGGATTTGCCTGCCCGAAAAGATGAAAGGTTGCTTAAGATGTCAGCGCTTCTGTTCCGCCAGCAGCTTCTCCATATAGCTGCGGTCGCTGAGCACCCGGACAAGCTCATCGCTCCGTCCTTCCGCCTGCAGTGCCGTCAGGATTGTATAGAGGCTGTCCCGTCCGTCTGCAAAGCCCTGCCGTTCTCCATCGGCAAAGCCCTGCCGTTCTCCGCTGGCAAAGCCCTCCTTTCTGATCATGTCAACGACATCGCACATACTTGTACCTCCTCTTTCCGTCTGCCGTTTTATCAGCTCAGGCTCCACCCTTGTAAAGGTGTCGTCCGCAGATAT
>JAFSSU010000185.1 GCA_017450845.1 Treponema sp. | reverse complement strand
CGCGGAAATGCAAGTTAAGCAGTCGGACATGACTAATTTCACGCAGTCGTCCGTCTCCAAGATTGAAAAGCGAAAGGATATAAAAATCTCCACGCTGATAGATTACTTGGACAGTCTTGGTATGGGGGTGGAAATCATTGCCTATACAAAAGCCGCTGCCTTGAAAAAACAGGAAAAAGTACTCCTTAAGGTTTAAAAACATCGCCATCCTGCGATAAATCCTCAGGGAACCGCTGATTAATAGAGGAGACATTAACCAGTGGTTCCCTAGGGCGCGTTCCCGACGCAGAACGTCGCGCCGTTGTAGGCGACAAAGGAATAGCTGCCCCCGTTCGAGTCAAGGCCGAAGTCCTTGGTGTCGTCGTTCGTGTAGTTTCCGTTCAGGTCGAAGCCCCATCTTATCTGGAAGCCGGACTTCACCGTCGCAGTGCCGGGGATTTTCCGCCAGAGGAAGGTGACGTTATAATCGCTGCTCACGTCGGTGAAAATCAAAGCCCCGTAAGAGCCGTCCGCAAGCTTGAAATAGACGGGCGTGTCCTTGAGCGCCGTGTAGTCCGGGGCAATGGTCCCCGTTCCCGTCGGGTTCATGACCTGCACGTCGGACTCCGTGAGGGAATCGAGGAACTGCGCTGCCGTACGCCACCTGGCGTAGAGCGTGATGTTCGCCGTGACGGGGCTGGAAAAGTCGTACTCCGTCCCCCCGCTGGCAGCCGTGTACCAGCCCGCAAAGAAATAGCCCGCCCTGGTCGGTCTCGTGGGAGGCTCGCTCGCCGTGCCGCCAGGGGCCACGGCCTGGGATTCGACCGCGCTGCCGCCGCCCGTGTCAAAGCTGACCGTGAGCGACACGACGGGCGACAGGATGATGGAAAAAGAGTCCGTCTCCCCGGAAACGGTCTTGCTCGTGCTGCCCGTCAGCAGGAGCGGCCCGCTGCCATCGTACACATCCATGCTGACCGTGACCTCAGACCCCTCCGGAACCGCCGGGATGTCAAAGGAGACGGTGCCGTCCGCATCCGCCGTGGCCGTGTAGCTCGTCTCCCTGCCGTCCACGCTCATCGTCAGCACGACCGAGCCTCCGGGTGGCAGGCCGATGTCGGAGGCGGACATGACGACGCGGAGCGGCCCGGGAACGGAGCTTCCCCCTGTGTCCGGCTCCTGTGTCAGCAGCTCCACGATTCTGTCCGTCTCGTCCTCATCGGCCAGGTTCTTGATGTCCCAGGCGGACAGCTCGTTGCCGTCCTGATTGGTCATTCCGCCCACCCCGCCTGACGGGGAGTCTCCCGATGAGTATGTCGCCCCGCCCGAATCCACCGCGCCGCCGTTTCCCTGGCAGGAGGTCAGGAAGAGGATGCTACAAAAGCAGAGAAGCAGAATGATGAGGCAACGATTGTCGCGTCTCTTGGCAGCCCGTGTCATCTAGGGACAGTCTAGCACGGGCGGGGGCTGCTTGGCTAGGGGCGGTGAGCTACCCCGGAGCGGAAAGCAGGGTAATTACCACGACCATCACTATTCTGCCTGCGTAGTTTTTGAAAAGAACTCCCCGCTCGTGATGCCGCCCGCCTTAAGTTTGTAGCGGAGCCTGCAATTGTTGGTCGACTCTAACGACGTGCCCGTAAAGTCATACCAGGCGGTTGGATCGGAGGAGTTGGAAGTACACTGGATGTGCGCGTCCACAATCTCAAAATAGCCCGAGGCAAAAGCCTCGTTGAATAGATAGTACTCTCCGTTCAAATCATCGTATTCTGGAGCAGAGATTGTTCCATCCGTGTAAATGCTGAATTTCACCTTGCCATTGATGTCCCATTCGGAAGAAGGGTTCCTCGACAAAGTTACGCTGGTATTCTCGGAGACCGTACCCACGCTCGTCGCAGGGAAGCTGACAACCTTGAAGTCTGGCAGCACGGCATATCCTGAGATGAAGCTTATGTTTGTGTCCAGGCTTATGCTGAAGCTTCCGGAAGAAGATTCCACAACTTCCTTTCGCAATGGGGAGGAAGGGTTAATCTGGAACCCAAAGAGAATGGCATCGAAGTTCAGCGCCACCGGTACGTCAATCTTGTCCGAGAGGGTCACGGCGAGCGCGTCGTCCGTGCCGCTGACGGTCTTGCTCGTGCTGCCCGTCAGGAGGAGCTTTCCGTCCGTGTCGCGCACGTCCATCCTGACGCTGACCTCGGAGCCTTCCAGCACCACCGGTATGTCAAAGTGGGCGTTGTCGCCCTCTATGTCGGCCCTGTATGTCTTGGTCTCGCCGTTCACGGTCATCGTGATCGTGACGGAGCCGGTCGTCCCGGACGGAAGGCCCATGTCGGAGACTGGGATGTCCACCGGGGTCGTCGTCCCGCCGCTTGCGCCGCCGCCCCCCTGTCCGCCGGTCAGCAGCTCCACGATCTTGTCGGTGTCGCCCGCGTCGGCCATGTTCTTGATTTCCCATGCGGAAGGCTCCTTGTTGTTCTGGCCGGTCATGCCGCCCGTCCCTCCGTAAGCGTAGGTCGCCCCGTCGGAATCGGACGCGCCGCCGTTCCCCGGGCAGGAGGTCAGGAAGAGGATGCTACAAAAGCAGAGAAGCATAGGTATGAAGCAACGATTGTTGCGCGCCACACTGAGTCTTGACATCTCTTGCAGTATAGCACGGGCGGGGACAGCTTGGCTAGGGGCGGGCGGGGTGGGCAGTGCCGGAACGAGGAGTTTGTCACCTACTGGTATGAGTGTAGTTGACATTGTCACCCTGTTGGTATATAACCTCTCACCATGAACGGAATCTTTCTTGTTGCGCTGGCATTCTACCTCATCGTGTTCATCGCAATCGGCCTTCTTGACATGAAGAATGTCAGGACTTTCACGGACTATTCCGCGGCGGGCAAAAGGCAGGGGCTTTTCCCTGTCGTGATGACCCTGCTCGCGACGGTGCTCGGTGCGTCCACGACGATCGGGATAACCGACACCGTCTGCAAAATCGGCTTTCCCGGTATATGGTGGCTCGCGTTCGGTGCCGTGGGGCTGCTGCTCCAGTCACTCCTCATCTCGGAGCGGGTCAGGAAAATCGATGCCGTCACCCTCCCGGACCTGGCGGGGAAAACCGTCGGCAGGTCCGCCCAGGTGCTGATCGCCGCCGTCATAGTCATCTCCTGGGTCGGCGTCATCGCGGGCCAGCTGGTCGCGATGAACAGCCTTATCACCTTCGCGCTGGGCAGGAGCAGCAGGCTGGCGTTCGCCGTCGTCTCCCTCATCGTCATAGCCTACACGATGACGGGCGGCCAGATGTCCGTGGTCAGGACCGACAAGATTCAGCTCGTCATCATCCTCGCGGGAATCGTCCTGTGCGCGGGCTTCCTGTACCTCGTGAAGGGAGGGGACGCGGCAGGAATCGCGCAGGGCGTGGAGCTCCTTAACGCCTCCTACGGGCCGTCCAAGCTCTTCATGCAGTTCTTTGTCATAGGTGGGGTATACTTCCTGGGACCGGACATCATGTCCCGGAACTTCATCTCCAGGGACGGACGGACGGCCAGGCAGTCCGCGCTCATCGCTGGCATTGTCCTGCTCGCCTTCGCCTTCCTCATCACGATGACCGGCATGTGGCTCCGCGTCAACGTCGCGCCGGAGGAGCTTGCGGGAAAGTCCGCCCTGCTGTATGCGGTCTCGCTCCTCCCCAGGCCGCTCGCCGTCGTCCTGCTGTTCGCCCTGCTTTCCGCCATCCTGTCCTCTACGGACACCTGCATCATAAACGCATCGAGCATCTTCGTGAACGACATCCTCAGGAAAAAGAGCGTGGCTCCCGTAAGAAT
>JAFSSU010000018.1 GCA_017450845.1 Treponema sp. | reverse complement strand
GACTATCAGCTACAACGACTACCATGAGGACTACTACCACGCTTTCCTCGCGGGGATATTCACTGGACTGGGCTACGAGGTGGAGTCCAACAAGGAGAAGGGGCTGGGCAGGCCGGACATCCTGCTCAAGGACGACGACAACCGGCGTGCCATCATAATCGAGGCAAAGAAGTCCGCGAGCCGGGCGGAGATGGAGGCCGCCGCAATCAGGGCACTGGAGCAGATTGACACGAGGAAATATGCGGAAGGGCTGTACGGGTATACGCAGCTGCTCTGTTACGGCATTGCATTCTTCCAGAAAGAGGCCTTGGTCAGGAGTTAGTCGGAAGGAAGCCTGCGCGGGGCAAGGCATATTCAATCGCTTGCAGCGTTCATAGTGAGACCGGCGGGAAATGTAATGCCCTCGATGCGACTCAAGCGTCGGCGAACAAATCGTCCAGAGTAACCTCGTCCTGCACTATCGACGAATACGCATTCTGCTTTACCCCGAATGTCGTCACCATAATCAGCTGCACGGCTTTCTTGGTTCCGGTGACCTCCTTGAACACGCCGATTTTGTTCCGTAGCTCGGCATCGTAATCCTTGCTGATGGTGAATTCTTTTTCCGAGAATTTCATCTCGCACAGATCGATTATCCTGTCCTTTCTGTCGATGAGCATGTCAATCTGGGCACCATCATGCTCATCATCGGCCTGCACAATCCAGGACGATTCCTCCGAAGATATTCCCCCTATGGAAAGCTTTCTTTTTATCTGCCTGATGTGATCCTTGCAGACCTGCTCGAACGTCAGGCCCGCCCAAGCCTTCCTGGACGGGCTTCCTATATTGTGGGACCAGAATTCCTCGTCCGTACCGTAGTTCCCTTTCACGAACTTCAAGTAAAATATCGAGAAATAATCCGACAGCTGGTAGAAAGCCCCGCGCTTCTTGTTCCCGAAATACCTGTAGGTCCGTATAAAGCCCGAATCCTCCAAGTTTCTCAGCATGGCCGTGAAAAAAGAATTGTCTGGAAGCTTTGATTTCTCAAGCAGCTCCTTTTTGGGCATCCCCATCCTCTTCGTGAAAAGGGTCTCGACAATCTTTATGTAGCTGTCGCTTTTTGAGAACAGCGTCTTGTACAGATGGTCGAATTCATCCCACAGGGCCCCGCGCTTCTTGAAGAACAGGTTGTCGATGTTCGCGCTGTACGAGAGCCTTTTGGACAGCAAGTTCAAATAATACGGTATGCCCCCCAGGGCCATATAACATTCGCAGATGTCCGGGCGGCTCCAGTTTATCCCCTTCTTCTCGACAAGATACTTCTCGCTCTCATACAGATTGAACGGCTCAAGGTAAATCCTGCAGTTCTGCCTGTTGAACAAGCCTCCCTTGTTGTGGTCAAAGTTGTCCACGAGCCAGGATGTCGCCGACCCGCAGACTATGAGCATGAGGTTGTTCTTTGACGCGCCGAAGCTGTTCCAGAAATACTCGAATGCCGCAAGGAACCCGGACTTCTGGTTGTCAAGCCAGGGCATCTCGTCAAAGAAAACGACATGCTTCTCATCGTCCCTGAATCCGTCAAGGTAATCCCGCAACTGGAAAAAAGCCTCCCGCCAGCTTTCAGGAACTTTTACATCCCGGCCTGACTGCCGGGAAAGCTCGTCATAAAAGTTGTAGAGCTGCTCTTCCTTATTCAGGCGGTTGTCGCCCACCAGCTTGAAGTCAAACCTCTCGTCAAAGAACTGGTTTATGAGGAAGCTTTTTCCGACCCTCCT
>JAFSSU010000184.1 GCA_017450845.1 Treponema sp. | reverse complement strand
TTTTCGGTGTAAGCAACCTTGCTTATGCCGTTGCCTTCTATACAATGTACCTTGCGATGATTACAGCGGGTATGTTCCTTTTCTTTGAGATGTGTCCCCGCGACAAGCGTTTTCTTCTTCCCCTGTTCGTTATGCTGGCAGTATTGCCGTCACGGACATGGATAAGCCATTGCCAAGGACATATGGCCAGCGCAGCATGGTCATTTTTTGCCATTTGGTCAGTGCTGAGATATTTCAAATCCGCAAGGACAAGATATCTCTTCACAATGTCTGTTTTCCTTGTCCTTGCAACAGCCGGTGATATTTCCGGGCTTCTGACAGGAGGATTTCCCATAGTCCTTGTATGCATGACAAACTTCCTTCGCTCTAAGTTTCAGAAAAACAGATACCTGTGGGCATGTATAGTTTCCTGTCTGTCCCTCGCTACAGCCGTCCTGCTGGAACATGCGTGGCTTTCGCTGGGAGGAGCCGACAAGAATGCCTACGTCGGAAGCAATCGCTTTCTGCCCGTAAACCAATGGTCTTCCCATTTTTATCTCTACATAGAAGGTTTGCTCCGTCTTTGCGACGCAGATTTCACAGGAAAAGAATTATATTCAGTAGAATCCCTGACGAAGTTGTTTCGTTCGTTGTTTGTCTTAATCGGATTCTGCTGTATCGTCAGAAGCATCAGGTCTTTTCTTTTGGGGAATACAAAAAAAGACTCATCGGTTATTCTGAGTCTTTCTTTTATCACGATATCCTCTGTTTATGTTCTGACATCAGTCTCGGTGGATTTAGGCAACACAAGATACTTTGCCTACGCACCCATCGTCTTATCCCTTGTGATTACAGAATACCTTGCCAGCTACAATTCCGAAATACAAGTTTTTACATGTCATGCATGGCGGGTCTCTGTTCAAGCAGTCTCCGTATGCCTCATAGCACTTTCCATATATTCAAACAAAACCAATCTACAACCCCTCCTCGACTATGAAATCAGGAGAAAGAGTATATATGACATCCGTCGGCTTGAACTTGCTGATTTCTTGGCCGAGCACGGACTTACGAGCGGCTATGCTCAGTTCTGGAACGCCTCGGTTATCACCGTGTATTCAAAGAACAATGTCAGGATACGGCAGATTTGCCCTGACGGGACGCAGCAGCGCTGGTTTTGCAAGAACGCGTGGTATGCAGAGCCAGCAAATTTCGTCATCACCAACGAGCTTGACGAGAATAAAATCGAGTCCGTATTCGGATCGGATTATGAGCGGCTGATTTGCGGAGATTATATTATCTGGGTGTACGACCATGATATCGCTCTTTTTTCATACAGCCCCAGGTCATACTCATTCAACGGGAATAACGTGAAAGGCGGGCAGGACAAGGACGGAAGAAGAACCCTTGAGCCCGAAGGATGCAGTTATGGACCATACTGGACAGTCCTCTCCGGCTCATATAAGGCCGTCATTGAGGGGGAAAACATCGGGCTTGCGGACATTGAGCTGTACTCCGATTTTGGCGAAACTCACTACCCTTTTTCTTGCGACCTATCAGACGGAAGGGCCGAGCTCTCGTTCACGATTCCAAGGACAACCAGAACTTTCGAACTTGTTCTGAAAAACAACTCGGAGCAGCCCGTCATCATATCATCACTCATCCTTCTCCCAGAAAGAGAAGGAAATCCATGATATGAACCTGGGGCGGGGAGTCAAGCCCGTCCCAGGTTCATGGCCTCAGCTGACGGCCCGGGCGGCCTTCCTCCGCTCCAGAAGCCTGAGCAGGCCGAACACAAGCAGGCCGGAGGCCACGATGATGGCCCCAAGGACGGCATCCTCCCGGCTCAGGTCAAGGAAGCCCTCGCCCGAGAGCACGCCCGCAATCCCGTCCACGCTCCACATCAGGGCCGCGGCCCAGAACATCAGCGCGGCGGTCGCGACGGACTTCATGTCAGGACGGCTTTTCCTCGTGGCGAAGAAGGCCGCGCTGAACGCGACGGCAGCAATGACCGTAAAAATCAGGCACATCAGAAGGCCCCCTTGAGGCCGGGCAGCTTTCCGCCGGAGTTTTTCTTCATCCGCGAGGCAATCAGGCAGCCCGCGCCCCAGGCCGCAGTCACAAGCAGGGCCATCCCTGTGCCGGCCGTCGCCATCTCGTGCAGCATGACGGGTATCTCCGCCGGGTCCCGCATGGCCGTCAGGAAGGGCGGGTACAGGACGACCTCGCCGTGGTAGATATGCTCGATGGCAAGGAGGAAGCTCCCGCCGTAGAGCATCTTCTCAAGGACGCGGAGCTTTTCCCGGAAGGACTCATGCCAGCCCTCCCCCGCCGCGCCGGCCGCCGCGCCCGCATGGTGGCGCAGCGCGATTTTCCTCACCGCCGTCACGACGACGGCCTCAGCCAATGGTACCGCAAAACATGCCATAATTCTTCTCCTATAATCTCCTATATAATCCCTATCACAGCTTCTTGTCAATGCACAAGCCGGCCAGTTCCCCGTATATCTCGGCAAAAGCCCTGCCCGTCCGCCGCGCAATCCCCGCGACGCTCTCGTACTCGGGGTAGAAGCGGGCCTCCCCGTCACGGAGGATGACCTTCTTCACCTGCACGGGGCCGTACGCGGATTCCACGGAAAGCAGCTCCCGCTCCAGGACGGTCCGCTCCATCCGCATCCTGCGGATTCCGATCGTCGTCGTGTGCCTGAAGATGATGTCCTCAAGCCGGGCGATGTCATCCTCCGCGCAGATTACGGACAGAAGGTATGCCGGGCGGTTCTTCTTCATGTAGCAGGGGACGTACTGCACGTCCCGCGCCCCCGCCTCCATAAGTCGCTCCATGACGAAGCCCAGGGCCTCGCCCGTCGTGTCGTCTATGTTGCTCTCAAGCTTATAGATGCAGTCCCCGCCGTCACGCCCCCCGGCAGGGCTTTCCTGAACGATGCTCACCCTGAGTATGTTCGTCCGCTCGTAGCTTCTCTTGCCAGCCCCGATCCCCGACCGCCTCACGACGAGCTCGGGCGGCAGGCGGAAGTCCGTCGCGACAGCGGCGACGAACGCGGCCCCGGTCGGCGTGACGAACTCGCCCCTGTCGGGAACCATCCTGAGCGGGATGCCGTGCTCCGACACGATGTCAGAGACGGCGGGGACGGG
>JAFSSU010000183.1 GCA_017450845.1 Treponema sp. | reverse complement strand
GTCGGAGAAGGTCGTGGAGTGCTTGTAGTCGCAGGTCACGGCGAGGACGGGGGAAGCCACCCCCTCCTCCTCCATCTTGGCATAGCCCCAGCCTATCTGGTCCATGAAGTGGACGCGGGCCTCCTCCATGAAGCGTATGTAGTTGGAATGGTGGGTAATCCCCATCTTGTCAGTCTCGTAATAATTCACCCGGTGAACGTATTTTTCCATAGTAACAGTACTATACAGCATTACATTCTACTTGTACAGCATGCCAGGGGGTCCTAGGGGTGTAACCCTAGGCAGCTGCTGGAAAGCAATCTAAAAGTATATATTCATGCGTTGCTGGATTAGGATAGGAAACGTATGGAGCGGGGGCGGGGTCCCAGAGCGAGCATTTGCTTGCGACCACTGAACTGTGTGCCTGTCCGCCTTGAATGAAGGATACCGAAAGATACAGATGCAAGCACCCGCTCGCGAATGGGGAGCCCCCGCGGGAATACGTTTCCGCATGAGGGCAAGATGGCAAGAAGAAATCCTTTGCTTTTTCCGCTATATGGTTGTATACTAAAGATAGGGCAGGTGAGGCAAAAGGCTTTCCGCAGGAAGTTTTCCGCGCTGCCCGCCAAAACATATTATAGTTAAGGAGAAAATAGCCTATGACAAAATCAATATCAGCGCAGGGGTTCACGTTGGAAAAGGATCAGTCCGAGCTCATCAACCAGAAGCTCAAGAGGATTGACTACGCCGACAGCCTGATAGTGGACCTGATTCTCCGCGTGAAGGAGGACAAGAAGTACTACTTCGACACGACGGTGAACTTCCGCTGGGGGGCAAACGCCCACGTGACGAGCGATGACTACGACTTTGCCGCCGCGCTGAACAAGATGATGGATGTCCTGGACCAGAAGGTCAAGAAAGAGAAAGACCGGGTTCAGGAAAAGAAGTAAATTCCATGTATGATTTTCCCTTAGGGGAATCGTAATATAGGCGAGGAGCACGGACTCCCGCGACAAGCCCGTTGACGCGGGCTTTTTTATTTTAGAGGTGCCCTTTACCTCAGGGGTTGAAATTGGCAGATATAATAGAAAGAATCAGGAAAAGCTGGGCGGAGAGCGATGACAAGCGCGACGAGGGGCTCAAGACCCCGGAAGGCATCCTCCGCCACGACGGCCTGAGCTACGGAAGCGACGGGAACTGGCAGAAGCTGGACATCTACCGTCCGAAGGATGCGGAAGGGAAGCTGGCGGTCATCGTCAGCGTCCACGGCGGAGCCTGGGTCTACGGGGACAAGGAACGTTACCAGTACTACTGCATGGACCTGGCACGGAGGGGCTTCGCTGTCGTCAACTTCACATACCGCCTCTGCCCGGAATTCCGCTTTCCTGCCCCCCTTGAGGACACAAGCCTTGTGTTCCGCTTCATGCAGGAGCATGGCGGGGAATACGGGCTGGACACGGAAAAGGTCTTCGCGGTCGGGGATTCTGCCGGGGCACACCTCCTAGCCCTCTACCTCTGCGCCCGGTCAAACCCGGACTACGCGGCGGCGCTGCCGTTCAAGCTTGGCCCCGCGCCCACGGTACTGGCGGCCGCGCTGAACTGCGGGGTCTACGACGTGCGCCCCAAGGACTTGCCCGACAAGAATTTGCCCGAGATACTCAAGGAATTCCTTCCCAAAGGGGGGACCAAGGACGAACTTGAGATGATTTCGGTCGCTCCCCACGTGTCAGAGGCCCTTCCGCCCCTGTACATAATGACTTCGACCGACGACATGCTCAAGCTTCAGGCCCCGCCGCTCGTCCAGGCCCTGTGCGGGGCAAACGTTCCCCAGACATTCAGGCTTTACGCCCCTGAAGACAGACAGGGCAAGCTCTACCACGTGTTCCACCTGAACATACGGAGCAGGGAGGCCATAGCCTGCAACGACGAGGAATGTGAGTTCTTCAGGGGCTTCTGCCGTCCTTGATTTTAACAGCGGTTAATAGTATAATACGACCATGCCCGAAAAGGACTTCACGGTTCTGGATTTAATCGACTTAGACCTAAAAGATCGCGACTCCCTCAACTTGCACTGCATAGCGGGGAGGAGCGGCACGTCCAGGCTCATAACCGTCCCTGATATCAACCGCCCCGGACTGGAACTTGCGGGCTTCTATGATGCCTTCGCCTTCGAGCGGATCCAGCTCTTCGGAAGGGGCGAATATGCTTATCTCCTGAAAATGCAGAAAGACGGCGACACCGATAACCTCAAGAGGTTCTTCGAGTACGAGATTCCCTGTGTCGTATTTACCCACAGCCTGACCCCCGACGGCGTGTTCCTTTACTTTGCGGAGAACTCAGGCTGCCCCGTCCTGCAGACCGACTTCGACTCCTCGGAGTTCTCGGCGAGGCTCCTCCGCGTCCTCTCCAATGTCTTCGCGCCCAAGAAGACCCTGCACGGAGTCCTTGTCGAAGTCTACGGAATCGGCATACTCATCATGGGAGAGAGCGGCGTCGGAAAGAGCGAGACCGCCCTGGAGCTGGTGGAGCGCGGTCACCGCCTTGTCGCGGACGACATAGTGGAGCTTTCCTGCGTCAACGGGAACACCTTGGTAGGCCGGGGCGCCAACAAGTACATCAGCCACCACATGGAGATAAGGGGCTTGGGAATCATCAACATCTCCCAGCTCTACGGGGTCGGCGCGATACGCGAACAGAAAGAGGTTCAGCTCGTCGTCACCCTGTCCGCCTGGGACCAGAACAAGATCTATGACAGGCTCGGCACCGAGGCGAGCAAGATTGACCTTCTGGGGGTCAGCGTTCCTTCCATAGAACTGCCCGTAAGTCCCGGACGGAATCTGCCGATTATTATAGAGTCGGCAGCCATGAACGAGAGGCTCAAGAGCATGGGCTACTTCTCGGCCAAGGAATTCGACCAGAACATACTCAAGTGGATTGAATCCGGGGACGCAAAGACGGCCTACTACAGCAGGGAAGATTTCTACTGATATGTTTACATATAGCTATATACTTATTTTTGGAGTTCAACCGTGATTGAGAAGATTCTTACAGTAAGAAACAGGGCCGGCATACACGCTCGCCCGGCAGCATTGATTGCACAGACGGCAAACAAGTTTGCCTCCGAGATTATAATGGAAAAGAACACCACCACGGTGAACGCCAAGTCCATCATGGGCGTGATCACGATGGCGGCAAGCTACAACACGACTATGACCCTCAAAGTGGACGGCTCGGACGAGAAGGATGCCGCGGAGGCAATAGAGAAACTGTTCGAGTCCAAGTTCGAGGAGGAATAGGGGTCTCATGCCCGCAGCCAAGGCGGCAGCCGTCGAATCCGGGGTCTATCTGTTCATGGGCCCCGAGAACGGCGACAAAAACGATGCCGCGGACAACCTGAAAGCCACAGCCGAGAAAACACACGGGCCCGTTGACTTCTACCGCTACTATGCGGGTGAAAGCCGTGTGATAGACATCATCTCCCAGCTGGAGAACGTCAGCCTGTTCTCCTCCGCTCTTTTTGTCATCGTCAAGAACGCCGAGCTCATCAAGGGCAAGGACGACATAGCCCTCATCGCATCCTACATCAAAAGCTCCACGGACAGCCCCAACACCCTCGTCCTGGAGACCGACGAGAATTCCGTAGAAAAATCGCTGGAAGCCCTCTTCCCCCCCTCCCGCAAGAAAATCTTCTGGGAGATGTTCGACAACCAGAAGCCCCAGTGGGTCATCCGCTATTTCCAGAAGAACGGCCTGCAGATAGAGATGGACGCAGTGGAGCAGATACTCGATATGGTGGAGAACAACACCGAGGCCCTGAAGGCGGAGTGCTCGCGATTCTTCTACTGCTTTGAGAAAGGCCACCGGGTCAGCACGGAAGACGTGGACAAAATTCTTTCCCACAACAGGGAGGAGAACGCCTTCACCCTCTTTGCCGCGATGGCGGACCCGACGGCCTCGCCCAAAGACCGGCTCGAGAGCTCGATGGGCATACTGCAGAAAATCCGCCTGTCCAAGGATTCGTCGGGAACGGCGCTGCTGGCGGGCCTGACCTACTGCTTCCGCCAGCT
>JAFSSU010000182.1 GCA_017450845.1 Treponema sp. | reverse complement strand
GCGGGATATTTCGCCATGGGCAGGTCGACGTGACCGTCCGTGCAGAGGGGGATGTCGTACTGGGTTATCTGGTAGCCCTTGGTCAGGTCGGGATAGAAGTAGTGCTTGCGGTCGAATTTCGTAAAGCGGGCTATGTCGCAGTTCAAGGCGAGACCCGCGACCGCGCCAAGCTCCACGTAGCCCTTGCTGATCCGGGGCATGGCGCCCGGCAGCCCCAGGCACACGGGGCAGACCCTCGTGTTCGGCATTCCGCCGTATCTATTCTCACAGGCACAGAATGCCTTCGTCTTAGTCAGAAGCTGGGTATGAATCTCACAGCCTATCACGATTTCCCACTTGTCTATAGCCATAGGCTGATTTTACCGCATTTGCGCAAAAAGGACAATAAGGGCGGACGCAAGGCTGGGGTGGTGGAACCGCCAGCTGATCGAGCTGGGCGGGCAATCCCGCCAGCCAGCGAGTTGTCGGTATATACATCTGTCTCTGACTAGCAGGATTGTCAAATTCGAGGGAAGATTTTTGAACAAAGGGTAACCAGGGGGACTGTTCGGAACCGCCCAGCCCCGCGTGCAACTTTTTTCATAAAATCCTGTTATCGCCTGATCGTTTGAGCTACCTCCGTTTATATAACCCGTGTGTCTCAGAACACGAGCACAAATCCAGAATTACAGGAGGAAGCACCATGAAAGGATGGAGCAAGGAAATCAAGGAGTTGACGCGCAAGAACGTGGGGAGCGGGGACGCGCTCAAAAGCTGGGACGGGGAGTTCGGCATCTTCGGGTCATCCCTCAAGGGGGAGGTCTACATCTACGGGCTGGACGAGGAGAAGAGCGACAAGCTGCACTTCCCCATCCCCTCGGACAAGGTCATCGCGACCTTCGCCAGCATCGACGAGATGATTGACGCGGGCTGGGTGCTCGACTAAAATGTCTTTCAGAAGGAGCTGGCATGTCGTATCCAAAGGAAGTCTCAAGATATACGCTGACGGATTTCATCATCGAAGAGGAAGCTGATTTTTTCGGAACCGGCTACTATTTCTACAAGAATGCCGGCGGGGAAACAGAAAACGAGAAGCCTTTTGCGAACATCTCCATCCCGCCGTTCTGTGAAGAACAGCGGCTCAAGCTCGGCATCTTCCTCAAAGAGTTCAGCACGCTCCTGGACGAGATGCTCGTCATCTATGACAAGGAGACGGTCGCCCGTTTGTTCAACGAGGCACTCCCCGCACTTTTTCCCGACGACTCGCTGGACTTCGAGCTTGGCTTCTACAAGCGGAAGGAGCATCTGTACTGCATGATACAGTACAGCGCGGAAGGCTACTGGCAGAGGTTCGGCCGCGAGCGGCGCAAGCCGTATGTCGAGGAGTACCCCTGCGACGATGAGTTTGTCCTGCCTCCAAAACGCGTCATGTTCCAGGAAAGGGACGAGGTGTGGGAAACCTATAACGAGAGGCTACAACGGCTAATACAGAAAGCGAAGCGCCGCCGGAAGCAGAGGGAGCAGTGGATGCAGCAGCATCCCGGCGAGCTGCCCCGCGGAGGGCTGTACGACTACGTCAAGGATATGGATGACACGGACAGCACGGGCGGACGCGGGGATGGGAGGCAGTGATGAGAAGGAAACGTTTTCTTGTGTTGGCGGTCATGCTCGCGATCGCGATCCCGCTCGCGGCAAAAGGTTCGCAGAAGATAACGCCGGGACAATACGTGTACGAGGACGGGAAGCTCTACATGCGCACGACGCAGATCATAAAGTTCGACCACCCCTACGCGCCCCGCGTCCAGCCGCTCGCCCACATCGGGCTTGCGACCTGCTGCATCACATCGATCATGACGAACGCCGCGGGCAAGTGGCAGGTCACCTTCCGCGTCGAGGCCGAAAGCGGCAGCTATGACGTCGCCTTCCAGCTGGCCCCCGGCGACGAGTGGCTGCTCTACGCCGTCGACCCGCTGATCATGGGGCAGCCCGGACAGCCGCTCGTGCTGAAGGTCGTGTCCATAAAAAACAACGAGGTGGAGGTCACCGTCATCTCAGGGCCGTCCAAATGACCGACCGGCATACGCACGGCGGCGGACGCTAAACATACAGGTTTGAATAACAGGAGGAATGAATGGCACTTTTTAACGATTTGCCAAGGGCAAAGAAAGAACAGGAAGAACTGCTGTTTGCCATGGCACAGTTTGTACTGGAGACTTCTGTCCATGCACGGGTTAAAGGAATCCTCGATCTGGAAAATGTCACCGCAGATGCGTTGCCTGTCTCCGGGCAGTCAAAGGCAATCATAAAACGCCTTCTCACGGCCCTTACCGACGGCATGGATTTGCCCGACCTTGCCGACATCGCCTCTTATTCGATTATAGCCTCTGAAAGCGCATGCAGCGATGACGGAGAAAAACTCGCCATGATGATGATGGCGGAGGGCGTGATTTCGATTCAGCAGGGGGCAAATCCCTATGTAATCGGCATGAAGCTTGCCTCGATGCTCGGGGTCGAGATGGGAGACAAGCTCCTCTCCTCATTGGACGGTTGGCTGGAGAACTTCCGCGCGAAATATCCCCGGGACGAAGAGGAGGAGGACGCTCCTAACGAGGCGGTGAGCGTTTCTTCCGTCGAGGACATCCTGTTCCTTGATGACAAGACCATACACGACTTCTCCGCCGCCAACCCCGGCCTTCTTGTTCCAGCCCTCGTCTTTGTTGACGACGAGATAAAGCAGAAAGTCCTGCGCTGCGTCAGTTCGGATGAAAAGGAAAGAATTGAAAAGGAACTGTCTGCCATCGAAAAGCCAACGTTGGAAAGCCGTGAGAAACTGCTAACGCTGTTACGGAGCCACTTGCAGGATGCCGGGTATGTCCTTCGGGAAGTATAGCAGTGACACTATCGTCCCGCTATAAATTTCCGTTATCCCGACCGGTTTCCTAATCATATCGCCCCTTTCCGTTTATATAACTTCCGCTCCAGCGAAGCGTCCATCGGGCGTTCGATGGAAGGAGGTTATGCGTTATGACAGGTATCAGGAACCATTTCTTCGTCATATCCAAGGACGGCATCCTGCAAAGGTGCCGGGGCGGCGAGGAGAACGTCACCCTTCCCAGATGCGTGAGGAAAATAGGTGATTATGCGTTCAACAGACTGCCATTCGCGTCCGTGGTCATTCCTGACGGGGTCAGGACAATCGGCAGCCACTCGTTCATGTGGTGCAAGTCCCTCACGTCAGTGACCATACCCGGGAGCGTCAGGAGAATCGACGACAGCGCGTTTTATGGCTGCGCGTCCCTGACGAACATCCGCTACGGAGGCACGACGGAGCAATGGGCCGCCGTAAGGAAAGGCAAGGACTGGCACAAGGGAAGCTCTGCGGGCGGAGTGGACTGCGCCGACGGCAGCGTGCTGATTCCGCAGTTCATCATACAGGACGGTGTCCTTGCCGAATACCTCGGCGCGGATTCGGAGCTGCGGATTCCGGACGGCATCACGGCGATCGGGGACGGGGCTTTCTGCCGCTGCCACACCAGGCTCAGTTCGCTCATAATCCCAGAGGGGGTTACGCGCATCGGAAGCAAGGCCTTCTGGGGCTGCCTGAGGCTTGCCCGCGTGGAGCTGCCGGCGAGCCTGGAGGAAATCGGCGACAAGGCGTTCAAGCTATGCCGCTCCCTCGTGCGGATCGTATACCACGGGACGCAGGAGGACTGGGATGCCGTGAGGAAAGGCGAGGCATGGAACGAACGCATGTTCGCGAACACCGCCGCGCTTACGGTCGAATGCACAGGCTCCGGCAGCGGAGGCGGGACATGACGGACCGGGGCAATTCCCGCCATCGGTGTCGCATGTTCGGACGGCATCGCGGTTTATCGGCCCGAGCTACAAGAGGACCGTAATAGACGCGCAGAAGCAGGTCCTGGAGATGGCCGATTACATCCTGCCCACGCCGGAGGAGCAACTTCTGGCAGAGGAGGCGGAGAAGAAGCGTCAGGATGACCTTATCGGTGACCTGGCCGGCGATTTAGGTGGTGATCTTGACGGCGACCTTGTCGATGACGGCGCGGCGGAATTGTAAGGAGGAATTCAATGAAAGACAAAGATCTACCGGAAGTGCCGGGCTGGCGGCATAAAAATGGCAGCAATTCATATTTGAAATGGGCGAAAAGCGGCGGCTGGAAAAATGGAAATGGAAAAGGTCGCCCTTTTGTGCAAGGAGGTCATGACAGAGCTTTTCCCCGAAGAGATGCCTGACTACGAGCTTGGCTTCTACGAGAGGTACGGCGGCGTTTACTGCACGATACAGTACAGCGCGGAAGGCCACAAGAAGGATGGCGGTCTCCGCGAGTTCATCGACCGCGAGTTCATCGAGAAAAAGGAGGAAAGTGAGCCCAGTGGCGTTGGTCGAGTGTGAGCACGACGGCGTTTCAAGTCGGCACTTCTGCGAACTGTAAGTTCACACTTCTGCGAACTTATAAGTTCACACTTCTGCGAACTTATAAGTTCACACTTCTGCGAACTTATAAGTTCACACTTCTACGAACTTATAAGTTCACACTTTTACGAACTTATAAGTTCACACTTTTACGAACTGTAAGTCGGCACTTTTGCCGGCTGTCGATTCAGGCTCCGGGGCTGTGGAGGCGAGCGCCCGGATGTCCTCGACGGACAGGCCGGTAGCCTGAGCTATCTGCTCAAGGGTAAGCAAGCCCATGTTCAGAAGATTCCGGGCGGCCTCCCGCGCTTTTGAACGCTCGCCGTCCTCGAAGCCTTCCTCCCAGCCCTCCTCCCTCCGGTTGCGGTCGTATTCTTCCTGATCAAATTCCGTAAGGCTCATGTTAAGTACCTCCATCTTCTGGCTCTTAAAATATCCGTCAAGCAGATTGTTCGTTATGGCGAAGTCCAAGGCTTCCGACACCGCATCTTCCTTGGGCATCTTCGCCTTGAGGTTCTCCTTCACTCTGTTCACATAACTGCTGTAATCATACAACGCCTTACAGCGTTTGTGAAGGGTCTCGTTGTGGCCCCCGCCGATGTTTATCACTGTCGCAGTCCATTCGAAGCCCACCGAGCTTCCCTTGGGCTCGAACGCGTCAGAGAGCTTCTGGTAGGAAACGTCGGGAAGTTTCCTGTCCCCGTTATAGAAGACGATAAAGTTGGGCGCAGGAATCTTGACGAGCCGCGAGCCGAGCAAATCTTTCCCCTGCGATGAAAGATGTATCTGGTACAACTGGGCGAAGTACATAAGCCCGCGCAAGGGCATGTTCGGGTTGTAGCTGGATTGCTGTTCATAGAGGTTCATCTGGCTGCCAATGAGGAACGAGATGTCATTCTTCATCGTGATATAGATGACGTTCTCAATCGTCGTCAGCTTGAGATCGTCCGGGTTCCTGTAGTCCGTGCCGTTCAAGGCGTTATACAGATCAAGCCGCCACTGCTTGCTCTCTTTGGTGTTCCTGCCGAAAATCGCCTTGAACAGTCTGTCCTTGTACTGCCGGTTGGCTCGAAGCGTTCGCTGCCGGTTGCTTTTGGGATGCTTCCAGTTGTGGCTCTTGCCTTTCTGCCGATGACTGTTTGGGACGGATTTCACCGAATTCGACTGCTTTTTCGTTGCTTTCATATCTTTTTCCTCCTGAAAGTTGTTGTCTGGACACAGCGCGACTTTGTGCTTTGCACAAAGTCGTAAGCTTCCCGCAAGGGAAGCGGGGGGGCACCCCCGCCCGCAGGTCTTCGGTATATACATCTGTCTCTGACAAGCAGAATTCTCAACTTCGCAGGCAAGAATTTTTTGAAATTTCCGCAAACTCACTAAAATTCTGTGCGTTGTACTCTAGTTTTAGATTGAAAGCTGTGTTACAATAGGAGAAATCCCGCCTCCACCGGGCGAACGGCGGACAGGCGGGATGGCGGAAAAAGATGAAAAAAATGTGCGGAATTCGCTCAAAAGTACTTGACAAACTCAACGCGCGCCTCATAATCGAATTGG
>JAFSSU010000181.1 GCA_017450845.1 Treponema sp. | reverse complement strand
GCGACAATCGGCAGGACGGAAGCCGCCGTCTCCTTGAATTTAAGAAAAAGGTTCACACGGTCATTCTAGCACAAAGGGGGAGGGGAGGGCAAGGCGTGCGTCATTCTTTCCCTTGACAAATCCCGTGCAAGCAGTTATAGTCATCGTGTTCCGTATGGGGCGTAATTTTTCCTAAGGAGGCCAGCCATGAAAACCACGATTCATTTCCTTGCGACAGAAAGGGGACTGGCCGCTCCTTCGGGTGACTGACGGGCTGTAATCAGCTCCGTAATTTTTCTTCGCCGAAAAGCTCACATTCCCCTTCTTCTCATTTTTTTTCGCATGCGGTTTGTGCGGATGACGTTGTTGTCTGCGCCCATGTGCCACGAATCATTTTTTTCTCTTATTGTACATCGAGGTTTAATGAACGAGATTACTGTTGCCGGGAAATACGGCTCGGCAAAAATATTCACGGTCGGGGGAGATTCCGCCATTGACGGCTATGCCCTCCATCAGATACGGAATCTCTGCGATGACCTTTCGTCGCGGGGAAGCAAGATACGGGTCATGCCTGACGTACACCCGGGTAAGGTTTGCGTCATCGGCCTGAGCATGACTGTTGGGGCTCGGGTCATCCCAGAAATCGTCGGGATTGACATTGGCTGCGGCATGACGGCGGCCAGGGTCAGGGGAGTGCGCCCCGAATACCAGAAGCTGGACAGCGTTATCCGCGGGCATGTCCCGTCTGGATCCGGCAGGCGCAAGGAAATCCACCGGCTTGCGCTGGACTTTGACATGACGCGCCTTTGCTGCTGGAGGCACCTGCGCAAGAACGCGGACGGCACGGCTCATGCCCTGCTCGGCGCGGGGACGCTCGGAGGCGGGAACCATTTTATCGAGCTGGACAAGGGCGAGGGCAAGGACACATACCTCATCGTCCACTCCGGCTCGCGGCACCTGGGCTGCGAGGTCTCGGACTGGTACCTCAAGCAGGGGCACCAGCTGTTGAAAGAGCGCGGGGAAGCTGTTCCCTTTGAGATGACATACCTTGACGGGGAATTGATGGACGACTACATCCATGACCTGCAGGTCGTGCAGGAGTTCGCCTCGCTGAACCGGCACATAATCGTGCAGGAAATCGTCAGGGGAATGAAGTGGAAGCTCGACGATGAGTGGGAGTGCGTGCACAATTACATCGACTGCCATGACGGGGCAGCCCCTCTTCTCCGCAAGGGGGCGATTTCCGCGCGGAAAGGAGAGCGGGTGATAGTCCCCGCGAACATGCGGGACGGCGTGATACTCGGCAGGGGCACAGGCAACGAGGACTGGAACTGCACCGCGCCCCACGGGTCAGGCCGCATCATCAGGAGGAGCGATGTTGCCAAGACTCATACGGTCTCCGAGTTCAAGGGAGCCATGAGGGGAATCTATTCGTCCTGCATCGGCAAGACGACGCTGGACGAGGCCCCCTTCGCCTACCGCCCGCTTGACGAGATTGCGGCGGCCATCAGCCCCACGGTCTCCGTGGAGCAGATTCTCCGCCCGCTCTACAGCCATAAGGCAGGAGGTGAGGAGAGCTAGGGCATAAAAAAGGGCTGCAAGACCCGTAACGGGCTTGCGGCCTGCCTCCTCGGTGCTTTTGGCTCGTGCGGAGGGGCTCGGGATCAGGCCCCCGCAGTAATTGAAACATTTCCCCGTATGCTATAGAATAAGCTCATCTCAACTGGGTAGGGGATCGTATAATGGCATCAGAAGATGCAGTTAGGGACACATCACATATAACAGAAAAGAATCTTCAGGTCCTGCTGGACGCGCTGGGCGGGCAGGGCATAGGCTGTGAGCTTGCGGGGCTGGCTCCTGCATCCGTAGCGGTGGGGGGGCTGGCATTCGACAGCCGCTCGGTCCGGCGGGGGGACCTCTTTTTCGCCTTGCCGGGGACGCACACATCAGGCAACATCTATATCCCGGACGCGCTCACGGCGGGCGCGGCGGCTGTCGTCTACGAGGGGGACTACAGGCCTTCCGCGGACGACCTGGGCAAGGCGGCATTCGTCAAGGTCCCGTCCGCCCGCTTCGCCATGTCCCCGGTCTCGGCGGCCTTCTACGACAACCCGTCACAGAAGCTCGGCGTGTTCGGCGTGACCGGCACCGAGGGAAAGTCCTCCACGGTCGCCTTCATCTGGCAGCTGCTCAGGCTGTCCGGTCACAAGGCGGGCTTCATCTCCACCGTGCAGTACTCGCTCGGCGGGGAGGCTCAGGACAATCCCGAGCACCAGACCACGCCCGAGGCCCCCATCGTCCAGCGGCGGCTCGCGGAGATGGTCAGGAACGGCTGTGAGTACGCGGTCGTTGAGTCCTCGTCGCATGGCCTGAGCCGCAGGACGAACCGCCTGGGCGACGTCGCCTTTGACTGCGGTGTGTTCATGAACGTGACGCTGGAGCACCTGGAATTCCACGGGACCTGGGAGCAGTACCGGGACGACAAGGCAAACCTCTTCCGCGCCCTGGACCTCTCCGACCACAAGAAGACGATATGCGGGGTGGAGCGCGAGCTTCCCTCTTTCGGCGTGGTCAACCTGGAGGACCCCGCTGCATCATACTTTGCGGCCGCCACCAAGAAGAAGGTCATCGGCTTCACGACCGAGGGCAAGGCGGGCAAGCAGGCCGGCGAGGAACTGGACGCGAAGCCCCTGCCCAAGATTCCCGATGACATGCCCTTCCTTTCCGGCCGGAACATCGCCGCGGCGAGCTTCGGCCTGTCGTTCAGCATACACCGCTTCGAGAACCACGAGTCGCTTGCGGATGGAGACAGGGTGCTCCACGTCAAGGCTCCTCTGCCCGGCGCGTTCAACGCCTACAACATCATGGCGGCCCTGCTCGCCGTTGCCGGCATGACCGGCACGCCCCTTGAAAAGCTGGCGGAACTGACGGAAAAGCTCAGTCCTGTCAAAGGCCGCATGACCGTGATAGACAAGGGGCAGCCATTCGAGGTCATCGTGGACTATGCCCACACGCCTTCGTCGTTCGAGACGATTTTCCCGCCCGTACGCAAGAGATGCCAGGGCAGGATGATATGCCTCTTCGGTTCCGGCGGGGAGCGGGATGTCAAGAAACGTCCCATGCAGGGGGAGATTGCGGCGAAGTTCTGCGACATCGTGATTCTGACCGATGAGGACCCGCGGGGAGAGGACAGCATGGCCCTGCTGGAGCAGATTGCCGCAGGTGCCAGGAAAGGCGGCAAGAAGGACGGGGAGAATCTCTTCTTTGAGCCTGACCGCCCGAAGGCAATCCGGCTTGCTTTCTCCATGGCGGAAAAGAACGACATCGTGCTGCTTTTGGGCAAGTCGCACGAGAATTCGATTATCTACAAAGACAGGGTTATGAAGTACGATGAGATAGGTGAGGCCGGGAAAGCCCTCTCCGAGATGGGCTACAAGGCATAACAGGCATACGTAAGGAAGGAACGGAATATGAACATCGTTTTGTTATATGGCGGAAGGAGCGGTGAGCACGAGATCTCGCTGATCAGTGCGGCGGCGGTCGCGCGGGGGCTGGACAAGGCCCATACGGTGGCTCTTGTCTCTGTCGGCAAGGACGGAAAATGGTACCTGGAGGAGGACTCTGTCCTCGGACAGCTCAGGGCAGATCCAAAGGCTGAGCTCTCGGTCCACGCCGACAAGTCGCGGCAGGTCTCCGTAATCCCAGGCGGAGGCAGGGAAGGGGCATTCTCCTGCGGAGGCAGGGCAATTCCCTGCGACGTCGCCTTCCCCGTCATGCACGGAAGCTACAGCGAGGACGGGAGCCTTCAGGGGCTGCTGGAGATGGCGGGAGTCCCCTACGTGGGATGCGGCATCCTCGCGTCGGCCCTGGGAATGGACAAGGAGAGCGCGAAGCTCATGTGGCAGAACGCGGGAATCCCCGTCGTCCCCTACCGCTGCCTGACCCTCGCCGACGTGAACGACAGCCGGGTCTATGACTCCAAGATTGAGGAAGCCGTGAAGGCCCTGGGCTTCCCCCTCTTCGTAAAGCCATGCGCGGCCGGTTCCAGCGACGGTGCGTCCAAGGCGACGAACATGAAGGAGCTTTCCTTTGCCCTTATGGAAGCCTTCCAGTGGGACACCAAGGTGCTCATCGAGAAGTCGATCGATGCCCGCGAGGTGGAATGTTCCGTGACCGGCAACAGCATCACGGGTTCGGCAGCTACGCCGGAAACCCTGCTCAGGGCCTACGGTCCGGGCGAGATTGTGCCAAAGCACGTCTTCTACGACTACGATGCCAAGTACAACGACCCGGACGGGGCTGAGCTCAAGATTCCGGCCGACCTGGATGCAGAGAAATCTTCCTATATAAAGGAGACCGCGCTCAAGGCTTACAGGACGCTCAACGCGAGCGGCATGGCGCGGGTGGACTTCTTCATTGACCGCAAGAGCGGGGATATCTACCTGAACGAAATCAACACGATTCCGGGCTTCACCGGAATCAGCATGTTCCCCAAGCTCTGCACGAGCGAGGGCCTGGACTTCACCGCCCTGACCGAGCTGCTCCTCGCTCAGGCGGCAGAACGCTTCAGGGCTCGGGAAGCCCTGCGCACGAGCCGTTGAGCCAGATGCACGGCATGGCACCGGCACACCGGCTTACGGGAAACACGCTCCGATGAAAGACTGCTACAAGATTCTGGGGGTAAGCCACAATGCGACGGCGGCGGAAATCCGCCGTGCCTACCGGAAGAAAGCCAAGCTCCTTCACCCCGACATAACCCACTCCGACTCCGCCGCCTTCTGGGAGCTGACCGAGGCCTACGAGACTCTCCGGGACATGAAGAGCCGGAACCTCTTTGACGAGTCCTTCGCATACGGCAGGATGCGGCGCAACGAGCACAAGGGCAGCTTCGACTACAGGGAGTGGCTTTTGGCCCGCGAGGACGAGGAGAGCCGGTCCAAACTGATTTTCTTTGACCTGACCCATCAGAGGGAGGATTCCGCCGTCGCCGAGTTCAAGCGGATGAACTCGGAGCACGGGGGCTTCCGCCTGTCCCGCCACTTCACGAGGGAGGACTTCATGGACTACGGTTTCATCCTCTGTGAGGAGCTGGTCCTGAGGCGGGAATACTACGATGCGGTCATCCTGCTTGAGCAGATAATCAGGATGGAGCGGAGCTACAGCTACTTCAAGCTATTCTTTCCCGAGGTGCTGGACATAGCCCGCCACGTCCTCCGCAACAACATAGAGGGGCAGGTCAGCGACGAGCTTGCCTTGGACGCATGGGAGCGGGCTCTGGACCTGGGCTTCGGCAAGAAGGACGACGGCTTCTTCCTGCTCAAGATGGCGGATGCCTACGAGAGGATGGGGGACAGCAAGACCGCCGGGATATGCCGGGAAGAGGCCGCCAAATTCTCAGCCTGACCGGCAATTTGATTTGACGATTCGCGGTTATTTTATTACATTAATAGCAATCCTACTCTTGCATAGGATTCAACGATTCAAGTTTTATACCTTTTGGAGGAAAATATGAAAGTAAAGCCATTGGCAGACCGTGTTCTCGTAAAGCAGGTTGCCGCAGAGACCAAGACATCTTCTGGAATCATCATCCCTGACACCGCCCAGGAGAAGACCCAGCAGGCGACCGTCGAGGCCGTCGGACCGGGAACCGAGAAGGAAAAGATTACCGTCAAGGTCGGCGAGAAGATTCTGTACGACAAGTATGCCGGAACGGGAATCAAGATTGACGGCGAGGACTATCTTATCCTCAAGAATTCTGACATCATTGCCGTTATAGAATAGCGAGAGTTCTGTTTTCTTGTTTTCTCTTTCTGGACTGCCGGGTCAAAATCGTGCCCGGCGGTCTTTTTTTGTGTCAAAATATCCTAGCGACCCCAGCTGGCCGGGGAAAGTGAGTCAAAATGTCGCAGTTCTAGGGGTGCCCCCAGACCCCCTGTTTTCCGGGGGCAGATTTTTTAACGTTAAAAAATCCGCCTCTACTTCAGAAGCGGGTTTTCCTCTCCCCCGGACCCCCTCTGCTTTCCAGCGGCTGCCTAGGGGTTAGCACCCCTAGGGACCCCGGATGCTTCACGAGCAGTATTCGCTTTGTCAGCAATGGTCTTAAACTTCTTCCCTGCAGCAGCCTGTCTTGGTGTTACAACTACTACACATGTCCGGGTGCGAAACCGCACATGTCCGGGTGCGACACCGCACACGCCCGAGTGAGAAACCGCACATGTCCGGGTGAGAAACCGCACATGCCCGGGTGAGAAACCGCACATGCCCGAGTGAGAGTCTCTCAACAGTAATACTGTGTTTTTCTCAAAGTTTATGATTTCCTCGCAAAATTGGCACGGAACTTGCTATAACTAAAGCAAGAACATTTGCAGGAGTGTAGCCATGACCAACGATGAGAGCGTTTTGAACTTGTACTTGAAGGACATCAACCGCATTTCCCTTTTGACCCGGGATGAGGAAGTCGAGCTTGCGCATAAGGCACAGGCCGGGGACAAGGCCGCAAAGGACAAACTTGTAAAGGCGAACCTCCGTTTCGTAATAAACGTTGCCAAAAAATACCAGAACCACGGCATAGATTTGGTTGACCTCATCAGCGAGGGCAACATCGGCCTGCTGACAGCTGTGGAGCATTTCGACATATCCAAGGGCTACCACTTCATCTCATATGCGGTCTGGTGGATCCGCCAGTCTATCCTCAAGGCGATATGCGAGAAGAGCCGCGCCATCCGCCTGCCGCTCAACAGGGCCAATGAGATCGTTCAGATCGAGAAGGTCAAGAAGATGCTCCGCGGCAAGATGAGCGAGAGCGAGGAGATAGAGGAAATCGGCAGGATGCTGAACATGGAGCCGTCCCACGTCCGCGAGATGATGAACATTTCCCGCGAGATGGCGAGCCTGGATACTCCGGTCAACACGAAGGATGCGGAACCAGGTGCGACCCTCGGCGACTTCCTGGAGGACACTGGGTTCAAGCCGGAGGAGTACGCGATAAACGAGTCGATGAAGGCTGACATTGCCAGCGTCCTCAAGACCCTCCGCCCCAACGAGGCGAAGGTCCTGCGCCTGCGCTACGGTCTGGACGACGGCAAGTCTATGTCCCTCAAGGAAGTCGGCGATGCCTGCAAGCTGACCAAGGAGCGGATCCGCCAGATAGAGAAGCATGCGCTCGTCCGCATGAAGCATCCCTACCGCCTGGCCCGCCTGGAGGCATACGTCGCCTAGACCTGGAAGCGGTCTATCTGGGTTCCGATTCTGTTGACGGAGTCGCTGACCTTGCCGGAGATGTCGGTCAGGACCGCACCGGTCTTGCCCATCTCCCGGGCCCCGACGGACATTTCTGCCATGCCGTCTTTTATCGCGCTCGTGGTATCCTGCAGGATTGTTATCTCCTGAAGGATGGACTGATTGCCCACCGACATCTCGTGCGACGCGTTCTTTACCTCGCTGGTGCTGTCATTCATCAGCCGGAGGGCCTGGACTATCTGCTGGGACCCTTCCTGCTGCTCTTTCATAGCCGCCTTTATCTGATTCACCAGCTGGTCGGTCTGTGAGATTTTCTCGCCGACACCCGCGAAGCTCTCCGTGCTTTCCCTCGCGGCGATGACGACAGTCTGGATGCTCTCGCTTATCTTGCGGAGCTCCTCGCTTATCTTCTTTGATTCGGCTGCGGAAGTCTCGGAAAGCTTCCTGATTTCGTCGGCGACGACGGAGAAGCCCTTCCCGGCCTCTCCCGCATGGGCGGCCTCAATCGCGGCGTTCATTGCGAGCAGGTTGGTCTGGCTGGCGACGCTCGTGATGGCGACGTTGGCATCCTGCAGGGCCTTCGACTGCTGCTCGATTTCCGCAACCTGCTCGGATACCTTGCGCTGCCTCTCTATTCCCTCGTTCGTGCTGGACTCAAGCGCGCCGAATGAGGCGGCCATCTTCTCCACGTTGCTGTTTACGGAGGCGATGTTACCGATCATCTGCTCGACGGCGGTGGAAGCCTGCGACACTCCCTGGGACTGGGATTCTATCATCCGCTCCAGGCTGTTGATGTTCTCGGCAATCTCCGTGACCGCGGTGGAGGTCTGGCTGACGGAGGAGGACTGGTTCTCGATTTGTCTGCCCACGCTCTCTATGTTCGCCAGGATCTCGGTGATGGAGCTGGCGGTCCCGTCTATGCTGTTCTGAAGGTCGCCCTTGACGCTCGACAGCTCGTTCTTGGAATTCTTGACGTCGCTGACTATGCCGTGAAGCTTCTCCATGAATTTGTTGAATCCCCCGACCAGCTCGCCAACCTCGTCGCTGCTGGTCACGGTGAGCCTCTGCGTAAGGTCCGCGTTGCCCATCGCTATGCCGTTGACGGCGACATCGACGCTCCTGATGGGCTGGACAATCCTGGAGGACACGATAACGGCTATGACGATGGAGGCCGCAAGTCCCAGGATGGCTATTGCGATGATGAGCCTGATCATGTGGCTCACCTGAGAGTTCAGCTCCCGCGTCTTGCCGACGGTCACTATTATCCAGCCCGCTTCCTGGTTCAGGATTTGCCCGGCGATGTAGTAGCCCCCGGCGGCATTCGTCTCCAGGAACACGTCGGAGCCAATCTTGTCTTTGTATTTGGCGAGGGGTTTGTAGTCATCGAAGAAATTTGCGGCCTGAATCTTGCCCGCGTCATCGTTGGTCAGGTAGCGGCCGTCTCTGTCGAGTATGAAGGTCTCGCCTCCTTTGGTCAGCTTCTTGTCCTGCACGATAGTATTCATGTCGTCCAGCAGGATGTCTATGCCAGTCACACCCATGAAATTCCCGCCGGCATCCAGGACCGCGCAGGAGGTCGTCATGACCAGCTTCTTCGTGTCCTCGTCCACGTAGGGGTCCACGAGGCAGGCCTTGCCCTTGGCTTTGCGGGCTTCCGCATACCAGTCCCTGGAGTCCTTGTCGTAGTTGGGGTCATCGGGAACCCAGCCGTCGCTGGACCAGAATCCGCCCCCCGCGCTGATCGGCAGGGCATCGGTGTAGTAAAGGCAGTAGAGGGACGGCTCGTCCTTTATGAGGTCCGCGAAGTCTTTCTGTGTCTGCGAGAGGTCAGGATTGCCGGTCCTTCCCATGTACAGGGCCATGTCCTCTACGATTGTAACAGGTTTTGCTATGAATGCGGTGATGGACTGGGAGGCGGACTGCATCTGCCCGGACGCGCGGTCCCGCATATCCTCCGTGAGGACCTTGCTCTGCGTGCCCAGGATGGGAATGGACAGCATGAGGGTGGCAAGCAGCACGAGGGCGGAATAGCTGAGGACCAGCTTCTGGCCGAGTTTCTTCATTAATAATCTCCTATAAAAAGTCAAGCGAACAAGTTAACTTTCTTCAAAATTTAGCTTGCGGCGGCCTGAGCAGCGAGGGTTGCCGGGGAATTCTTCCCCTGCATTTTCACCGCGTCAATGTCCTGCCCGTCCGATAACATCGTCCAGACAATCTCCGCCATCTTGCGGGCAGCGGCCACTATGGAT
>JAFSSU010000001.1 GCA_017450845.1 Treponema sp. | reverse complement strand
CTCACTCCAGCCTGATCTCGCCGCTGTCCCCGCTCCGGACGGCGACGAGGCCCGTCCCCGCGAGCTTCCGGAGGAAGGCCTTGTCGTGGCTCACCACGATCATCGCGCAGTCCAGCGCGGACAGGGCATCCTCCAGGGCGACGACGCTCGTGATGTCCATGTGGTTGGTCGGCTCGTCCAGAACCAGGAGGGAGAGCGGCCGCCTGACCGCGAGCGCGATCATCAGCTTGCGGAGCTCGCCGGGGCTCAGCTTTCCGTCCGCGCCCTCAAGGTGCCCGGGCTCGCTCCCCAGCCTGTACAAGGTCGAGAGCACCTCGCCCCGCCCGTCCTCCTCCAGCGCGCGGAAATCCGACAAGACTGCCTCCCTCACGTCCTCCGGGATTTCCTGCGGCAGGTAGAGGACCTCGCCCGCGCGGCCCGCCTTCTCCATCAGGGATATGACATGGCGGACGAAGAGCGTCTTGCCCGCGCCGTTCCCGCCTGTCAGGGCGAGCTTGCTCCCCCTCCGTATCTCGACGTGGGGGACCTTCAGCCGGTAGGAGCCCGCGCGCAGCTCAGCCTCCTCGATGACGACGGGCCTCGCTGAATCCGTCCCGGACAGGGAGAAGCCCTCCTTCCTCCTCAGGGCCTTCCTTACGCTGTCCCGCTCGCTTTCCGTCCGGCTGACCTGGGTGGAAAGCCGTGCCTTCGCGTCGCCCGTCGTCCGGTCCTTGCCGCTTATCCTCGCCACGTCGATTTTAGCCTGCGTGTCGTGGTCGCGCGGGTCCACCGCCTTCTTGGAAAGCCGCGCCCTCGCCTTCTGGTTCTGCGCCTCAAGCCGTGCGCCCCGCTCCCTCTCGCGGGAAGCCTTCGCGTCAAGCCTCTCCCATTCGCCGCGGGACTTCTCGCCCGCGCTCCGCCTGAGCTCCAGGGCCTTGGAAAGCCCGCAGGGGTATGAGTCAAACACGGTGCGGTCCTGCCCGCCAGCGAAGGCCGAAGCCTCATCGTACAGGAACACCGTCCGCGTGCAGAGTTCGTCCGCGAACGCGCGGTCGTGGCTCACCATAATCCCCGTCCCGGTAAACTCACGCAGGGCATCCGCAATCATCGAGGACGTCCTTTCGTCCAGATGGTTGGTCGGCTCGTCGAGCAGGAGGACGGCGGGCTTTTCCGCAAGGGCGCATGCAAGCTGGACCCGCTTTTTCTCGCCGCCCGACAAACTGTCGTAGCGGCCTAGCATCTCCTCCGTCACGCCGAGGCGGGAAAAGAAGCGCCGCACCTCGTTGTCGTCCGACCAGAAGGCCGCGTACAGGTTTTCGGGCATTCCGGCACATTCCTGGGAACAGTATACAGCGTCTGCCGTGACTCCGCTACCGCCATTGTCGCACGCGCGGACATTGCCCTGCGTTGTTCCCGGCCCGCAGGAGATTTTCCCGCCGTCTGGAATCAGCATGCCGGCGATGAGATGGAGCAGGGTGGACTTGCCCGATCCGTTGCTGCCCGCAACGCAGGTCCAGCCCTCCGTGAACTGGACGGAGAGGTCCTCGAACAAACGGACGTTTGTCGACGGATAAGAGAAACTAAGGTTCGTGATTTTAATGGACATTTGGCCTCCAAAGGGGAAGCCAGCCGCAACGGACTACGCGCACCGACCCGGACAAAGGATATGACTGTAACCAGGCAGCCCGAAGAAAGGGTTCCTTCGGGCTCTCCGACTGACTTCCATATATAGTTTTTTGCGGAAATCAGGATTACAGTCTCATCGGCAATGCGTCTCCTAAAAGAAAAGATGGGGTATGAAAAACATAGTATAACTCAGGGGGGAAATTGTCAAGCGGACGCATACAGCCTGCCTCCCCCAGCCCGCCCCCAAATGACCCGCCCCCCCCCGTATGGACAGAAAGGGCGTTACGCTCTACAATGGTCTCATGATTCAGGACAAATCCCCTTCCGGGCCCGCCAGCATACGCGACAGGCCCGCCAGCATACGCGACAGGCCCGCCAGCATACGCGACAGGCCCGCCAGCATACGCGACAGGCCCGCCAGCATACGCGACAGGGCCGCCAGCATACGCGACAGGGCCGCCAGCATACGCGACGTAATCCGCTACATCGACCGCTTCCAGGACGCGCTGCTCGTCATCTACCTGGACGACAAGCTCCTGGACCGGGGGGTCTTCCTCTCCCACATCAAGGACATCTCCCTCCTGCACCGGGCGGGCCTCCGCATCATCCTGGTGCCGGGGGCTGCGGTCAGGATAGACGACGTGCTCTCCCGCGCGGGGATACGCTGGCGGATCAAGGACGGCTGCCGGGTGACCGACGCGGACGCGATGCCCCTCATCAAGATGGCGGCCTTCGACGTGTCCAACCAGGTGATGACCGCGCTCGCGGGCGAGAAGGTCCCCGCCCTGATCGGCAACTGGGTCCGCGCCAGGGGCAGGGGCATCCTCGCGGGCTTCGACTGGGGGACGGTCGGCGACATAGACAAGGTGGACGCGGTTTCGCTCGGCAAGGTGCTTGAGGACGGCTTCATCCCGATCTTCCCCTGCATCGGCTGGTCGCTCGCGGGCAAGCCCTACAACATCTCGTCGGTACTGCTCGCGGAGAAAATCGCCGGGCACCTGAACGCCGACAAGCTCTTCTACCTGGTTCCCGGCGCGTCCATAACTGACGGCCGTTTCGCCATACCGGAAGGGCTCGGACTCTCCGACGGGGGGACGGTGCCCGCGCTGAGCCTGGACGAGCTTGACGCATTCTTGCAGGCTAACTGCCCTTCGGCAGCTTCAGGGGGAGGCTGCTCCACTGGCGGCGGGACACCGGGGAAAGACGAGCCCCTGTCCGTCCGGCAGGCCAAACGAACGGTAAGCTCAGGCCCCGAGGCGAGCGACGAGCAGATCTTCGAGCTGCTCCGCACCGCCCGCCGTGCCTGCACGTCCGGCGTGTCCCGCGTGCACATCCTGGACGGGT
>JAFSSU010000180.1 GCA_017450845.1 Treponema sp. | reverse complement strand
ATCGCGGTAAAGGCCTCCTCCGCCGTCGGGGAGACGACCATGTCCTGCTCCTGCCGGTTCTTCGCGGTCAGCATCTGCGGGCCCATCGTGTCCCAGCGGCCGCTCGCCTTCCAGATTTCCCCCGGAACGATGACGGTGGGCTTGAATTCCAGCGCGCCGGACTTGTCCAGCTCCTGCTTGATGATTGCCTCAAGCTTGCGGTAGCTCTTGAGGCCGAGCGGCATGTATGTGTAAAGGCCGTTGCCCAGTTTGCGGATGAGGTCAGCCCTTAGCATCAGCTGCTGGCTGGCGATTGTCGCCTCCGCCGGGGCTTCCCTCAGCGTGCGAAGTGGAATCTGCGATACTTTCATGGGAAACGATTATATTGAAAAGGGGCGGGGCTTTCAACCGGAAAAAAGCCCCCTGCGTCATGCCTTTAGCAGCTCCTCAAGCTCGGCGGATGCCTGCTCGTAAGACCTGAACACGATTCCCGAAAAACCCTCCCTGCGGGCACCGGCGACGTTCTCCTCCACATCGTCCAGGAAGACGCACTCCGGAGCCAAGAGCGAGTAGCGGGATAAAAGCAGCTGGTAGATCGCCGGGTCAGGCTTGATGACCTGCTCGAATCCGGAGACGACCTTGCCGTCAATGCAGTCCAAGAAATCAAAGGCATTCTGCTCGTTGACCGACCAGAGCCACGCCGGGTAGTTTGAGAGGAGGAAGACCTTATAACCCCTCTCCCTCAGGGAAGAAAGCCAGATGCGCGAATATGGAAACGGCTTGACGAAATTCCAGACAGCCTTCTCAAAAAAGAAGTCTATGCCATCCTGCACGGAAGAGGGATGCCCTTCCTTTATGGCGGCAAGGACATCCTCCTTCTTCATAACGCCCCTGTCCAGTTCCCGCCATATCGGGTTGCCGAGAGTCGCCCTGACGGTCTCCTCCGCCTTTGCCTTGTCAAATCCAAGGTCCGTCATCGCCTCCTCAGGCCTCACGCGGACCAGCACCGAGCCGACGTCAAAAACAATGTTCCGTATCATACGCAGACATCTTACAACAGTTTGAGTTTTTTGAAAACAGGCAGGCCTGTCCTGGTGGTTGTCAGCCCATAATCCGGCTGATGACCTCTTCCGGGCTAAGCTCGTAATAAAGCAGTCCGTAGACTGTCGCCGACCCGACGATCTTTCGCCCGTACTCTCGGGTCTCGCTGATTGGCAGCATCTCCAGGAAGAGGTCTTTCGGAATGGAGTCTCCTTTGTCCTTGCCCTTGAGCTCGTCGCGGGAAGTCAGCGCCCAGTTGCGAACCCTCGTTATCCCCGCGTTGTAGGCGAAGACCGCAAGGATCTGAGACCCGTCCAGCCGGCGTATCATCTCGGATATGTAATATGCGCCGAATCGGATGTTAGTGCCGCTGTCCGTCAGGTCATACTTGCTCACCTTGAGCTTCTTTGCCACGTCCCCCGCAGTCATCTCCATAAGCTGGGTCAGGCCGATTGCCCCCGCAGAGCTGATGACGGTCGGGTCAAAGAAGCTCTCGCTCCGTATGAGCGCATACATAAGCTGCTCGTCCACCTTGTACCCGGCGCAGTGCTCGCTGACCTTGTCGGAGAATGAGCGGGGAAAGGAAAGGGAGAAGAGGCTGTCATCCAGCCCGGACAAGCTGGTCTCGCTGTTGAAAAGCTTGCGGGAAGCCATGCGGATGGACTGGGTGTAGTAGCCCTCCTGGTTCTTGCCGCAGTTGAAGAGGAAGCTCGAAAGCTTCCGCACCGTATCCATCCCTATAACATCCTTGTAGTTCTGCCACTCATCGTATATCTTCTCAGGAAAGCCGAAGTCCGCGTAGCCCAGGAGCAGCTCCTCGGCATCCTCATCCCGCGAGAACTCCCTGTCCTGCCGCAGCAGCCTGAGCCGCTCCTCCAGCTCCGTCCTGCCCACACCCAGGCAGGAAGCGGCAAGCATCCGGTAATAGATATCGGTACCGCTGTCCAAGGCCGCGTTCATCATGCCGGAAGCCTCGTTCTCCGCATCCATGTCCTTGGGCTTGTAAAAGCCCTCCTGCAGGAGCCGCGCCGAGACATAGCAGAACTTGGCCGCGCTCTCCTTGCTCGCGAAGCCCTTGAGCAGGCCGGCAGTCCTGACGTACAGGCCCCAGAACTGCCCGGACAGCAGGTGGTAGGAAAGCGAGTCCAAAAAATCATCGAAGTAGTAGGGATCATGCCATTTGTCCCGGTAGCGTTCCAGGACCTTGACGGCGGCTTCCGGCGATGCCTCCAGCGAAGACAGGAGGTAGTACCAGAGCGCATTGTCGTAGAGCTTGTCGTCTGCCTTGCCCGACGGGTCCTTCGCCGTAGCGAGGGCAGCCTTGTAGCACTCCCCTGCCCTATCCCGCATACCTTTCGCCCGGTCGTACAGGCGGGCAGCGTAGAAATAAAAGTAGAACTGGCAGCTGCTCGCGGAAGCCGCATATTTCTCCAGGAAGGCCGCGTTCTCGGCGGACTCTGCGGACCCGTACAGCAGGCACTTGCCGATTGCGCTCGCTATCTGCGCGGTCATCCGGCCCCCTCCCCCCATGAATTCCTTGGTCAGGGGGAGGGCGGACCCGTAGTTCCTGTTATAAATCAGGGAAAGCATCCTGACGACCTTGGGAGCAGCCGCCAGCTCGGAATAGAGCCCGTACTGCAGGCGCTCGAACGGACGCTCGGTGCACCACACCAGGAACTCCCTGGAAAAACGGGAATCATGCTTCTCGTTCATCGACCGGAGACGGTAGTATGCGATATTGTTGTGGCAGCTGTCAAGGTCAAGTCCTTCCGTCGCGCTTATTATCTTGGCATATTCATCATTCGCATACAGCTCGCGGCACAAGGGAAGCAATGCCGCCTCGTCCTTGTACTCATCGTGGAGATCGGTAAGCATCCTTATGCGGGTGTCTATGCTGTCCTCGTTCCGGGCAAGCTCTTCCTTCGCCTTACGGGCAATCAGGGGATTGGCGCACTTGCTCGCCGTCCTCAGCTGTCTCCTGCCCTTGGCATCCTCACCCATCTGAATGGAGCGCAGGCCCATGAAGTACTCCGTACCACGGCCGTACTTCTCCTGCGCGCTCTCCTCGACCGGCTTCTTGCGGCTGCAGCTGGCATTAATGACGAGGAAGACAGAGACCAGGGCGGACAGCAGGGCAGCCTTTCTGCTCATGGGCTATTCTGCCGGGATGAGCAGGATGGAGCCGGTCTGTATGAAGTTCGGGTTCTTCAGGTGGTTGTACTCCGCCAAAACCGTGTATTTCCACGGATTCTTGTAGTATGCGTTCGCGATGTCCCAGAGCGTGTCGCCCCAGACGACCTTGTACTGGATGTCCGGAATCTTCTTGACGTTCTTGACCGGAGTCTCCGGAACGACGACGGAAGGCACGGACGCGATGACAATCTCGTTCTCCTTGGCGGGAACGCTCTCCACCTTGGGAAGGGGGGCGGACACGCTGGCAGCGGAAGCGGGCTTTATCAGGTCTCCCGCAGAGCTCTGTTCCTTGTCCGCCCCGGCATCCTTGATCTCCGGGAGCTCGTTACCGCCGACGGAGGACTTGCCCTCAGGACGTGCGGAGGACCGCTTGTCGCTCATCGCGACCGCCTGCGAGCCGTCCCGGTGCAGGACATTGAACTTGGTCGGTATGACGAAGAGGAAGAAGAGACAGAGGATGCAGATAATCGCACATGCGATGCAGACTATCATCGGGACCCTCGTCCCGCGGGTCTCCTCCTCATAGACGTCGGAGGACTTGCCTTCCATAGTCTCCTTGTCGTAGAGATTGTCGAACATATTATTGGGCGTAAAGGACGATCCGGCCGCAGCTTTGCCCTCATCCCCGTCCAGGTCGAGCGACGGCCAGTCAGAGCTGGAGCGCAGGCTGGAGTCGAAGTCATCGAACGCGCTCGATGAGGCGGCCGCGTATGCGGATGATGATGCCTTGTCAAAGTCCGGCAGCTCAAAGTCCGTGTCGGCCTCCTCCGCCACTGCGTCATCAAAGCTCAGGTCAGGAAGCTCGAAGTCGTCCGCGGCAGAAGGCTTCTCATCGGAGTCATCCAGGGACAGACCGCTTACCGCCGCAGCTCCTGATCCCGCCCAAGGATCATCATCAGTGGACTTCGCCGGCTCGGACTCCGTGAGCGGCCCGTCATCGAAAAGATTCACGCTGGGCAGATCCAGCTTGTCCAGGTCATCGGAATCGTCAAGACTGCCGGAAGCCTCAGCCTCCGGGATACTGCCGGCATCAACATCCTGCCCGATTCCGTCCGTGCCGCTGTCAGCGGGGAGCTCCTCCGGCAAGGACTTGTCCGTCAGATCCGCATCAGCCTGGACCACAGGCTCGGACAAATCATCCGTGCCTTCCGCATCGAACGAGGCGAGCTCCAGGTTCTCCTCGTCCAGGTTATCATCATTGATGGCAGTCTTCTCGTCATCGTCTGCCGACACAACAGTGTCATCACCAGCGAAAGACGGGAGCGAGGAAAGATCCTCGTCAGCGTCGTCCAAGCCTCCGGTGCTCCAGTCGGGCAGGGTGCCGAGCTCCTCGAAGCCGTCACTGTCCGCCGTGCCTCCGTCCTTCTCTGCCGGATCAGAGGGGGCCTCGTCGGCCTCGGCGTTGTCAGCGAGTTCCTTGAATCCAAAGTCAGGCTGGTCAGCACCCGCATCGAGTGCGCCCAAGGTGTCAGGCATCTCCGCCATCTCCAGGGGCTCATCCCCCGTGGAATCCACGAACTCCGCGTCCTTGGGAATGGCCTCCTCCGCCGAGATTTCCTCAATCGGCTCCTCGGCAAACTCGTCCTTCTTTTTGTCAGTATCGCCGTCAAAATCATCGAACGCGAAAGATTCGCTGTTGGGTGAAGGGCCTATCACTTCGTTATCCTCCTGGGAATCGGCGTCCTTGCCTATGTTCGAGATATCGTTGACTATTTCATCAAAAGAGCTGTCCGCTTTATCATCCTCCGAGCCATCCTTCTCGGGGGACTTGAAAATGTCCTCCATCGCCTTGACGTACTCGTTCGGGCTACCCGTGTCGTCGGTGGCGGGCTGGACGGGACTTGCCGCCCGGTCCTGATGGTGGCCGAGCTCTATGGGCTCATCTATCTCCTCCCCGGCTTTCAGGGAAAGGTCGGAATCTCTGGAAGGAAGCTTTTCCGCGACAGTGCCGGCAAGGGAAGAGATGCTGACCTTGCGGGAGGACTGCCGGCCGGTCTCGGGGTCGTTGATCTCGGCGAAAATGGAACCGTCCTCCGCGAGCTCTATGTCAAAGCTGAGGTTGGGATCCCCGTTGGTATGCGGGTTCAGGTTGTCTATCTCGAGGGTATCCATGTACTGAGCGTCCTGCATCGTCCCGCTCGGGGAGCGGAACAAATCCACGTGCACGGTCGTCTGGTTGTCCTTGACGGTCGTCAGCGATATGTTCTTCTTTCCGGGCGTTCCGTCTTCCAGAATCGGGTAAAAAGAGCCGTCGGCCAGCTTGATTCCTATTTTATCCATCAGATAACCTCTTAGTCCTAGTATAGCTGAAAAAGCCTACTTCATCTAGACTATCGGCGGAATCGGAGAGGATTTTAAAGAGTAATTCGGCGGATTTCGGCCCGCCAGACGCAGGACAATGCATTCTCGCTCATGTCCGTCAGCTCAAAACAAATTGGAACGACATTCCTACGGCCATTCATTCCTATATAATAGGGAACCTCGAAAAAATGCGTTTAGAAATATCCTGTCCTGCCCTAAAACCATTTTTTGCCTTCCGGACAGTTTTTTGGTGTTTCCTTGAATGCACTTCCACGGGGTGTACGGTTTCGAGACCTTCTCGCACAAGAAATCGGTCCTTATCCAGTCCCCCAAGACAGACATGAGAATCCGTTACTCCCCCTATACCGACAAGATGCTGAGCTTGCTCAAGAAAATCATGCGCTAGGGACGGCAGGCCGATTTGCCCCTTGGGTCAACGATGCTTTGTCTCTTGGGGCAACGGTCGTTGTGCAAACAAGTCAGCGGTCGGTTAAATCCTTTAAGAAAACCGTTATGTACTCGGACTGCTTGGGCGTAAGGCGGTGGAAGTATGTTAGCAGTTCGGAATCGTCAATTATCGTGTTCTGTCTGCCGGATTCGAAGAACTGGACGGGTGAGATGCCGAAGTATTCGCAAATTTTTAAGAATGAGCTTATGGTCGTGGAAGTCTTGCCGGTCTCTATCTTGTTTATGTAGCTTTCATTCTGCCCAAGGGCAAGGCTCATCTCCCGCGCGGAAATTTTTCGCTCGTTCCGCAGGAACCGCAACCTGTCCCTAAAGAATTCCTCTGTTACCGAAGCATCACCTTCCATAGTATTGCATTATAAGCTGTATATAGCTTGACATGAAGCTTTTTATACTATATATTGCTTTATGTATTGCTTTTAAGGCAATAAAAATGCCTTTTGAGGCTTTTATAGCAATAAAAGAGGGTTTCAATGTTCTGTGTAAAATGTGGAAAAGAACTGGCTGACGGGGAGAAATTTTGTCCGGCCTGCGGGACAAGACAGGGTGGAGACGGCATATCGCTTTCTGCCTTAAAGGCCCAGACTGAGCAGATTGCAGGGCAGACAAAAAAACTGGTGAATCAGATTCCCAAGGGGCGGAAGTTAAACCTGCTTGAACTTCTGGCTGCGAGCTTTGAGAGCTGGCTCAATATTCTGGCATGGCTTACTATCATTGGTTGTGTTATTGCTGTTGCAGTCTCGTCTTTTGTGGCTGCCAAATTTATGTACGGAGGGTTTGTAGCTTTTCTGAGCGGTCTGTTCGGAGTGGCGATAGGAGCCTTTGTCGGATGGTGCATCGATGTCGGAGTGTTCGGATTTATAGGGCAGATTATTTCGATAAAAAAGAGTCTTCTGCATGTTGATGAAATGCTTGAGTCTAAGATGGTTACTTCTGGAGAAGAAGTAGCTGGAGAATAAATCTGTGTTTTGTACCCATTGTGGAAAAATCGTAAAAGAAGGAAGCGCGTTCTGCTCCAATTGTGGCAAACCGTTGAAACCCACCACCGCTGAGCCTGCACGGGCGACAGCCAGTTCTCCGGAGACAGAGCAGACGAAACCCTCTCCCGCACAGGAGGAGGTCAAAGCTGTACGGCTGGAAAAGCCTGCGGAGGCCGGACCAGGCGAGAGCAATCCCGTTCAGGAAATGCCGATAGCCGAGGACACGCCTGATGCCCCCGAGAAAAGCAGTCCGGGTTCCCGGGTTGTCGAAATCATCGTCGTTATCATCGGCTTTCTGGCGGTAGCCGCAGGAGTCATCGCGGTAGGAGGAGGAGTCATCTGGGGCATCTATAGATTTTTCAGTAGGTTATAGGCAGTCGGGGAAATCTGATGTTGAGACCGTGCTGAGAATATTCAAAGACAGTTTTGTAAGCCTGTAGGAGAAAAGTTATGTTTTGTGTTCATTGTGGAAAAATCGTAGAAGATGGAAGCGCTTTCTGCACCCATTGTGGCAAACCGGTGAAAACCACCAGCGATGAACCTGTACGGGCGGTGGCCAGTTCCCCTTCGGTGTCGGAAGCTGAGAAGATGAAAAGTTCTTCCACTCAGGCGGAAGCCAAACCGATACAGCAGGGACAGCCTGTGACGGCAAGTCCGGACACAAGTCGCCCCATTCAAGAACCACAGTCAGATGAAGACATGATTCTGGCGTTCAAGGCATCCTGCAAGCATGAAGAATATTTTTATGCAGAACCTTCTATTCCGTCAGAAGTCAGAACTTTTGCCCAGAGTAAACTTGCTCAGGCCGGAGGTTCAGCAGAGAGAATCCTTGCTGTATATGATTACAAGAACAGCGGAAAGTCAGGTTTTGTCCTTACTGATACGGCCCTCTATCATTTTGGGGCGTTTATGCAGCCGACCATCAGAAAGAAGGAAGACTGCCGCAGAGTCCCGTTCAGGGACATTTCCAAAATCAGGCTAGCTGATGATGGCACCGGTACTCTTGATGACAACTGGGCTATGCAGGTTTTCATCGGGGACAATAAAATTGCGGAT
>JAFSSU010000179.1 GCA_017450845.1 Treponema sp. | reverse complement strand
GACACTTACGTGCAGGGCAGCCTGCTCGGGGCTGTGGACGCGCTGCTTGAGTCCGGCAAGATTCTGGCGATGGTGCGCGAGCCATTCCGCTCGTATTCACTGCTTGCCCGGGAACGCTTCGCGGACTGGAACACGGGCTTTGTCGCAATCAACGTCGGGCTCTGGCGGAAGCAGGGGGTGGAAAAGCTTTTGTACGAGGCACTGGATGCCGTCAAGGCTCAGGAAGGCGGCCGCATCCGCATTACCGGCGACCAGGCCCTGATGACCATGCTCTGCTACAAGCACATCGATTTTGTCCTGACCCTGCCCCCAAAGTACAACTTCCTTCCCGCTCTGCACCTGTATGGCTACGGTTTGTTCTGCAGGATATTCGGGGACGACGGCAGCTATACGCGGGAGATTTATGAGCAGTCCCGAAAGGCCCCGTCGTTCGTCCACATGATAGGGGGAAACAACTTTATCCCCCCCTGGCACCGGCACGGCACTGCCCCCTACAGGAAGCTCTGGCTTGACTGCCTGAGATCCACGCCTTTTGCGGGCGACTGGCAGGAGGAGGCCACGCCCCTTTCCTCCTACCTGATGTACCTGCTCGTCCGCCTTGCATATAAGCTTCTGCCGGCGGGAGCCTACGCCGCGTTGTACAAGAAGGCGGCGCATATATAAAAAAGCCTCCCCGGGCGGGGAGGCTTACGCAGGACGAGCGGGAATTACCTAAGGTATTTTTTGAGCGTCGAGCGCACGGCCCCGGCACCAGAAAGCTCTTCTTTGAAGAAGCCTTCGATTTTCTCGCCAAGCCCCGATGCATACAAATCCGATCCGAATATGTTCGCGTTGGACAAGATGGGCTTCAGCTGGCCGGCATAGCTCTCAGGCTTGTTCCAGGCGACATCCTTCAGCTGGGCTGTAAGCTCCGCCGCCATCGGATCCGGAGAAAGCTCAAAGGGCTTTCCAGTATCATCGACGGCGAGCAGGTAGCGGCACCATCCCGCGATAGCCAGCGGAATAGCCTCAAGCTTGTCGGCGCTGCCATATTTCGCCACATAGCTTTTTATGGTCTCACCGAAGCGGATTCCCACTTTCTGCGAGGTATCGCAGGCAATACGCTGGGGCGCATCGGGCATGAAGGGATTGGGAAGCCTCACCCCTATGACCTCATCGACAAAGGCCTTGGGGGAAAGAATCTTCGGATCCGTGACGACAGGCATTCCTTCCTTGAGGCCAATCCTCTTGACAAGCTCAAGCAGCTCCGCATCCTTCATCTCGTCGGCAATCAGCGTGTAGCCAAGCAGGCAGCCGTATACGGCAAGAGCAGTGTGCAGGGGATTCAGGCAGGTGGTCACTTTCATCCTCTCCACGTTGTTCACGGTGTCACGGTCGGTCATGTATACGCCGGCCTTCTCCAGGGGAGGCCTGCCGTTCGGGAACTTGTCCTCCACGACAAGATACTGGGGGCCTTCCGCATTCACGAACGGCGCTATGAAGGTCTTCTTTTCCGTAACGAAAGGCTGCATCTTCTCTATGCCTGCATCCTCAAGTGCCTTACCTATTTCGACGCTCGGACGCGGGGTGATTTTGTCTATCATCGACCAGGGGAATGATACCCTGCCGCTGTCCTCAAGGTAATCTATGAAGTCCTTCGGCACAAAGCCCCTGCTGTTCCACTCGCGGGCGACTGTCAGGACAGAATTCTGAAGCTTCTCGCCGTTGTGCGAGCAGTTGTCCATGGACACGACGGCAATCGGAAGCTTTCCGCTGTTGAAGCGGTGGAAAAGGAGGGCTGTGACCTGGGCCATCACGCTGGTCGCCCCGTCAGGCCCCGCCTCAAGGTCGGACAGCACATAGGGGAAGTATGCCCCGGCGGCATTTTTCAGGGCATATCCTTTTTCCGTAATCGTGAAGGTCACGAGCTGCAGCGAGGCGGATGCGAAGACCTCCTTCATCCTCTTCCATTCCTCCGCATTTTTCGGGCTGGAACGGACAGCCTCCGCCAGGGATGCTATGACCTGCCTTGCGACGGAGCCGTCGGGCTTGAGCGTCACGCCCAGTACCAGGTTATCGTATGGCCTGTAAATCTCGTCTATGATGTCAAAGCTGAAGCTTTCGGCGCAGACAATTCCCGTTTTGGAAAGATGCTGCTCCAGAAGGGAGTCCGCAATCCCGCCTATAAACATGCGGAAGATGTTCCCCGCACCAAAGTGCAGCCAGACAGGATTCTTCGCAGTCTCCTCACGGGCAGCCTTTATGTCGTAAGTCGGAAGCACGACATCCGCTTTTTTCCAGCCTTCCCTGTCCTTCAATCCTTCTAATGTAAGTTTCATTCCCTTGCTCCCTAGCGGTTTTTCCGCCCCTCGCTCTTTTCGACGGCTTCCCAGAGGCCCGAAATATAGGCCGCACCCAGCGCGCGATCGTAGAGGCCATAGCCGGGCATAGCCTTCTCGCCCCATATCATGCGGCCATGGTCCGGACGGATCGGGCCTTCGAAACCGATGTCGTACAAGGCCTTCACTATCTCGTACATGTCGAACGAACCGTCGCTTGAAAGGTGGGCGGCCTCCTCAAAATCTTTCCTGCCGTCGTTGAATTTCAGGTTCCTCACATGCGCGAAATGAATCCTGCCTTTGAGCGCGCGGATCGTGGCAGGAAGGTCATTGTCGGGGTTAGTCCCGTAGCTTCCGGCGCAGAACGTCAGCCCGTTGTGGGGATTGTCCGTCATCTTCATCATCCGCTGTATGTTCGGGAGGCAGGTTATTATCCTTGGCAAGCCAAAGACGCTCCATGCCGGATCGTCAGGATGAATCGCCATGTTTATGTCATACTTGTCGCACGTGGGCATGATCGCATCCAGGAAGTATTTGAGCCGGTCAAAGAGCATATCAGCCGTCGTCCCCTCATACATCTTGAACAGGTCCTTGATCTTCGCCATGCGCTCAGGCTCCCAGCCCGGCATGACGGTTCCGTTCATGTCACCCGCAATCTTGTCGAACATGTTCTCGGGCTTTATCGCATCGACGGCCTTCTGGGTATATGCCATGACCGTTGACCCGTCGGGGCGCAGGCGGGCAAGCTCCGTCCTGGTCCAGTCAAACACGGGCATAAAGTTATAGCAGACCATGTGGATGTCGTTCTTGCCGAGGTTTTCAAGAGTCTTGATGTAAGCCTCTATGTCCTTGTCGCGGTCAGCGCTCGCGGTCTTGATGGCATCGCTCACGTTGACGCTCTCTATTCCGTCGAGCGTAAGTCCGGCAGCCTCAACCTCGTCCTTCAAGGCCTTTATCTCGCCCTCCGTCCAAAGCTCGCCGGGCATCTTGTCATAGAGGGTCGTGATAATCCCCTTCACATAGGCGGTCTGGCGTATCTGCTGCAAGGTCACGGTATCAAACTTGGATCCGTACCATCTCATTGTCATTTTCATGTCAAATTTCTCCTAAAACACATTTCTTTGCAATACGTATGATATGTATGAAGGACACCCCTAAAGAACCGCTTTCAGCGGTTTATTAGGGAGTGCCGCCCGAAGCCCTAGCCTGCCACGCCGAAAATCATGTTCGGGATGAAAAGCACAAGCTTGGGACAGAACACAAGGATCGCAAGCTCAATCAGAATAGCGAGGAAGAACGGAAGGCTCTCCTTCGTGTATTCTTCCGGCGGACAATTTATGATTCCGCAGACCGTGTAAAGCGCGGATCCGATCGGCGGGGTCATAACTCCCAGGGTAACGATCGTGGCCATCAGGACGCCGAAGTGCACCGGATCCATTCCGACGCTCGTAACCATCGGAAGGAAAATCGGGGTCAAAAGCAGGAAGTTGACGTTGCTGTCAACGAACATTCCCGTGATGAAAAGGAAACCCAGCATGATCAGCGTAAGGAGCTGCGGGTTCTCGGTTATCCCGAAGATAAACGAGCTGAGCGCGGCGGGGAGCTTCACCCATGTTATAGCGTAGCTGAAGGGACCGGACATGGCTATGATCAGCATTATCGCGCCGTTGTCCTTGAGCGTCGTTACCAGGGCTTCCTTGAAATTCTGCCAGTTCAGCTTTTTGTAGACGAACTTTCCGACTATCAGGGCATATACGACGGCGAATGCTCCTGACTCAGAAGGCGTGAACACACCGAAGCGGATTCCTACGATGAGGATTATCGGGAACAGCAGCGCCCATACCGAAACCTTCAGGTTGTCGATGATTTCTTTTATGGAAAGCTTAGGGGCATCCGTCGCAGGAGGGTCAAACTTCCTGATCCGGCTCGTTATGGTCGTCGTTCCCATCAGGAACACCATCATCAGGATTCCGGGTATGATTCCGGCGGCAAAAAGGCGGCCTATTGAAACCTCACCGACAAAGCCGAATATTATGAGCCCCAGGCTGGGGGGTATGGTCGCAGTGATCAGGGCCGTAAGGCAGTTGACCGAACAGATGTAGCCCTTCGTATAGCCCCGCTTGAGCATCTCTGGGGCAAGTATCCTCGTTTCCATGGCGGCATCAGCAGTCGCGGATCCGGAGACACCTCCCATCAGGGTTGACATGACAACGGAAATCTGTGCGGTGCCACCGTACATCCTGCGCGTCAGAAGGCGGGCAAGGCTCAGCAGCTGGTCCGTTATTCCCGACACGTTCATCAGGTTTCCGGCGAAGATGAAGAACGGGACCGCCAGGAAGGCGAACGACTGGCTCTGAAGCACGATCATCTGGGTAGCGGCCTCGAACGGCAGCATCGGCTGGCTCAGGAAGAATGCGAAGCCGGCTATGCCGATTACGAAGGCGATAGGCATCCCCATCACAAGAAAGACGACAAAACAAATCAGCAAAAGGCTCATTTGGACTCCTCCTTCTTGACGAAGCAATCTTTTATCTTAAGGGCCGTCGAGATTGACATGGAGAATGTCGCGACGACAAGGCTCAGGCTTACGAGCGAATACGGAATGGGCATGGACTGGTAAGTACGCAGCCTCTCACTCCAGGCAAGGCGGCATCCATATATGCAGATGACGACGCATATGACCAGGATTATCAGATAAACCACAACCAGAACAGCCTTCTGCAAGGCTTTAGGAAAATAACGCGTGACCAGATCAATTCCGATCAGCTGGCCGCTGCGCCATGCGACATCAGCACCCAAAAAGGCAGTCCAGGCAAGCAGAAGCATGGCAAGGTCGATGTTCCATGACATGGAAATCCGCAAAAAGCGGAGAATGGCCGATGCGAAGACGAGCGTCACCAGAAGGATGAACCCCACCCCGCAGACGGCGACCTCCAGCTTGCAGCAACAATCGTAAATCTTCTTTATTGTTTTCATAATTTCCTATCCGTATCTTCATGCCCTTTCAGGCGCAGGCAAAAGGCCGGCCCGGCCAAGAGTCCAACCAGGCCGGCCCCATATAAAGGCGGATCCGGCCAGAGACGCAAAGCCGGTCCACCGCAGCTACCCATAGGCGGGTGACTTACTGCCCAAGCTCCTTGAAGAGCCTGTCCTTCAGGCCAGCGGAGAAGCCCAGGTCGTTGTTGACGTACATCGGCTCAATCGCTTTCTGGAACTCAGCGATATCGACATCGTGAATCGTCACGCCGTTCTTCTTCATGTTTTCATAGTAGCCGGACTCCTCGTTCAGGATTATCTGCCCGTACTCAACCGCCGCATCGCGCACGGTCTTGGTGAACAGCTCCTTGTCGCTCGCGGAGAGGTTGTTGTAGAAGGAGGCTGAGCAGACGAAAGCGGACTGGAGCATATAGTGCTTGGTCATCGCTATGTTCTTGACGACCTCATATATGCGGCTTCCGTCAGCCGTCGCAACCTGGACCTCGCATCCGTCAAGGGTTTTCTGCTGGATTCCGGGGAAAACCTCGCCCCATGAAATTCCGATATTGGCAAAACCAAAGTACTTGGCAAGGTTGTTTCCGATTGCATTTCCGAAACCGCGGATGCGCAGTCCCTTCAAGTCGGAGACATGCTCGACCGGAGTCGTCGTGTAGAAGCAGCGGAAACCGTTGTACATGTTCGTCAGGTAGATGATTCCTTCCTTCTCAAGAGCGGCAGACCACTCCTTGAACAACGGCGTGTCAGGGAGCTTCTTCAAAGCTGCCGGGTCAGTCAGGATATACGGAGCCATCAGGATGTTCAGGTCAGGCAGCTTGAACTGGCTCGCAAGGCGTCCGGGGTCGCTCGGCACGACAAGGTTGATTCCCATCTTGGCCTGGGTGACAAGGGCATCCGTATCACCGGAGAGCGCGCCCGCGACCTGCACGGTGGCATCAAAGCGACCGGAGGCGTTCAGGCGGTCCGCGACGGCCTGCATCATGCGGCTCTGGCCCGTCGTCGCGGCCTCGGTACCCGCAAACGTAACGGAAACCTTCTTTGCCCCGGCAGACGCAGATCCTGATCCGCCAGAAGCCTGGCCGGCATTATCTTTCTTCGAACAAGACGGAAGAAGCATCCCAAACAGCAGGGCCATACCCGCAGCAAACACTATTGATCTTTTCATAACAGTCCTCCCTTGTTGACTGACATACTGATATGTTAGCCCAAGAAAATGTAGCTGTCAAGAAAAAATTTTCTCTTTTTTGCTTATTTCACCTGTAAACATCTATTTTCTTGACATACTAAAGAAGGAATGCTAACATATCAGTAAAGGAGAGGGTGCCAAACTATGGATAAAACTGATTCAAGCGTCCAGTCGGCGGTTTACACCGCGCTCAAGAACAACATAATGTCCCTGCAGATGAAACCCGGCAGCGTCATAAGCACCCAGAAGATAGCGGACAAGCTCTCCGTAAGCAGGACCCCGGTCCGGGAAGCTTTCATCCGCCTGCAGCGTGACGGACTCGTGGACATTTTCCCGCAAAAAGAAACCAGCGTCTCCCTCATAGATTTTTCCAAAATCAATCAGGAACGTTTCCTCCGCGAGAGCCTTGAAAGCGCGAACATCGATCTCCTCGTACAGATGATATCCAAGAAAAACATAGCGGACCTGGAAATGAACCTTGAGAAACAGCACGCCACGGTCAGCGCCTGCGACTTCGAGAGCCTCTTCAAGCTGGACAACGCCTTCCACGAATATCTTTTCGAAGTGACCGGGCAGCAGCTCAGCTGGCAGACCATAGAGCGCACGAGCAACCATTACGGTCGGATCAGGGCCATAACGGTCTGGAACAAAGACATAATGATGGAAACAGTCCTGCAGCACCAGAAGATACTTACCGCCATACAGGACGGCAGCGCGGATCACGCAAAAATATACATCAAAGCCCACCTGCACCAGCTGGAAAACCAGGTCCAGCAGCTTTTGAGCGACTACCCGGACTACTTCGTGCAGGACTCGGTGCCGGTCGAGGACAAATTCGAGGCGCTGCTCAGGACAAACTGACAATCGCCACAGTCCTGGAACGCCATATACATACGTTCGGAGGTGAACACCATAATTATGGAACAGAATAAAGAATTTGATTTGATCACTTTCGGAGAGGCGATGCTCCGCCTTTCCCCTCCCGTGAACGAACTGATAAGCAAAAGCGATTCGTTCAAAAAGCACGCGGGTGGAGCCGAGCTGAACGTCGCGTCCGGCGTCTCGCTTCTGGGACTCAGAACTGCCATCATCACCCGCCTGCCGGAAAACCAGCTGGGTACCTTCATCAAGAACAGGATCCGTGCTTCCAGCGTGAGCGATGACTACATCATATTCGACAGCTCGCCGCACGCCCGTGTCGGCATCTACTACTATGAGAACGGCGCGTACCCGAGGAAGCCTACCGTCGTATATGACCGGAAGGATTCTTCAATAACCAGGATTTCCTCATCGGAAATCCCCGATGACGTATACACGAAGGCCCGCATCTTCTACACGTCAGGCATAACGCTCGCCCTGCACGAAAACACCCGGAAGCTTGCCATTGAGATGATCCGGAAGTTCAAGGCAGGCGGGGCAAAAATCGCATTCGACGTGAACTACCGTGCAAACCTCTGGGATGAGGAGACTGCACGCACGACGATAAAGTCCATACTTCCGTTTGTTGACATCCTCTTCATTTCAGAGGAAAGCTGCCGGAGGATGTTCCAAAAGACCGGTACGCTGCAGGACATGCACCGGGAATTCTGCAAGGACTTTCCCAACATCAGATACATCGCATCCTCCATGCGGGAAGTCAGCAGCCCCAAAGTGCACTCTTTCACCTCGCTCTTATACGCAAAGGACGAGGACAAGTTCTACACGGAAGATCCGTATAAGGACATAGACGTCGTGGACAGGATTGGCAGCGGCGATGCCTACTGTGCCGGAGTTCTTTTCGGCCTGCTTAAGTACGGAGACCCGCAGAAAGCCATGGAATTCGGGAACGCGACATGCGCCACCAAGAACACGATTTTCGGTGACCTGCCCCTGTCAGATTTCAATGAGATCAGCTCCATCATCGAAGGCCATCATGCAAGAGGTGCCCAGTCCGAGATGAACCGTTAGGGAACCGGACTGGTTATCGCCAGAAACCAGTCCGGGGAGTTTTTGTATCCGTGTATGTTTTTACTCTTCCTTTTCCGTGCAGACGATGTGCAGTTCCTTGAGCTGGGCTTCGTCCACCTCGGAGGGGCACTCGTCCATCGGGGAGAGGGCGACGTTGTTCTTGGGGAACGCGATGACCTCGTGGATGGACTCCTCGTGGCACATCAGCATGACCAGGCGGTCAAGTCCCGGTGCGATGCCGCCGTGGGGCGGGGCTCCGAACTTGAACGCCTGCACGAGGAAGCCGAACGCCTTCTGCGCCCGCTCCTGGCTGTAGCCGACGATCTTGAAGACCCGCTGCTGAAGCTCGGGGTCGTTGATCCTCATGCTGCCCGAGGCAAGCTCGTAGCCGTTCAGGACCAGGTCGT
>JAFSSU010000178.1 GCA_017450845.1 Treponema sp. | reverse complement strand
TTGGGGTATGGAAGCTAAGTAACGATGACATGGCAGCGGAACAGAAGGTTCCTGTCAAGATGGTACGTGTTCCGGGGGGCACGGTACGGGGTGGCTTCCAGAACTGCGTATGGAGCGACGAATGTCTGTTCCTTGACAAAAAAATCACGTCATCAATCCCCAGTTTTGAGATGGGGATGTACGAGGTGACGAAAGAGTTGTACAAGATTGTCATGCAGGACAACGAGCTTGGCCTGAACGTAGACCCGAGTACTACGACGGAGATTCCATCGCTATATCCGCTAGCGGAAGGTGAGACAGATGAGCTAAGGCCAGTTGAGAACGTCACGTGGTATGATGCCGTCTATTTTTGCAACCTTCTCAGCAGGATGAACGGATACACGGAAGCGTACCGGATAGAATCTGTAAAAATCCAGTATGGTCATATATATGCCGCCTCGGTAACTCTCGTTCCAGACTCCGACGGCTACAGGCTGCCTACCGAGGCGGAGTGGAAATTCGCAGCTAGGGGCGGGAACCCTGAGAGCATAGTATGGTACTATGAGTATTCGGGAGTCGAGTCACGGAAGTCAGGTTGGCTGAGAATGACAGATTATACCCTGGGTGCGCCCGAGCTGGACACATCATTGGATATGGTCGGCTGGTATAAATATAATTCCAGCAGCGGAGGAATCACGGAGGACTTCGATGCCGGGAATAAAAAAACCGGGAACACGCATCAAGTGGGGCTTAAGCAAGCGAACCACCTTGGCCTGTACGATATGACGGGAAACGTCGCGGAGTGGTGCTGGGACGAGTATGAAAGCGGCGGATACCGGGCGGTTCGCGGCGGAAGCAGCATTTACAACGCGGATTTATGCTGCGTGACCATGAGGGATCAATCCCCTCCTACTGCTTCAGTATTCACCGGTTTCCGTCTGGCTCGCACCTTGTACGAATGACTTGCGATGGTATATACTTTTCTTCACAGGAGGCACACATGAAGTGCATGACAAAGCTCAGGATTGCCGCGACAGCCCTTGCTTTCGTGGCCTTGCTGCCGGGCTTCGGCATCTCGATGAACCCGAGGGTCAGGAGCCTGCCAAAGGACTTGCAGGAGCAGGTGTTCATTACGCCGGAGGAGACGCTGCCCAAGCTGACCGCCGCGCTCGTGTCCGGGGTGTCGGACACGGCTACGAAAGTCCGCATCCTGCACGACTGGATCTGCGACAACATAGCCTATGACTGCGACGCGTTTACCGTGGGGGTCAACAAGCAGGATCCTTCTTCTGTCCTGCAAAAGAAGAAGGCAGTCTGCGTGGGCTACTCAAACCTCATGGCAGTTATGTGCTATTACGCCGGAATGGAGGCGAAGGTCATACCGGGCTGGTCCAAGGGCTTTAACTATCCGGGTTACCTGCGCGAGGAGAGCGACCACGCCTGGAACGTCATAAAGATAGGGAACCGCTGGCAGCAGGTGGACGTCACCTGGGATGCGGGCTACGTGGAGTACAGGACGTTCATAAAACGCTATTCCACCGAGTGGCTCAACCGCAAGCCAGAGGAATTCATCTACTCACACCTGCCGGAAGAGGAGAAGTGGCAGCTTTTAAAGGAGCCCCGCAGCCCCGAGCAGTTTGTCAAAGAGCCATACATACAGGGAATATTCTTCGACTACGGCTTCTCGCTTGGCAAGAACGCGCCAGACTACACGAACTATATTGATGGAATCAGTAATTTTGAAATCACTCAGGCAGGGGCTACGCGCGCTGTCCGCTGTGAGTTATATCCGGCGGACGGCATAGAGCGCATTCCCCTCTCCACCTGGTATGAGAGCTACGGCAACAGGACGGTTGCCACGGTGGATGTTCCCGACGGCAAGACATACGAGCTGAAGTTCTTCACGAAGCGGACTGACGGAAGCCGCCAAAAAAAATTCTTCTCCGTCGAGGAATTCGAACAGGAGCTGATACCCAAGGCCTGGGAACTCCTTAACGCGGGCAAAATAACGCAGAAGGAATTGGACTTTCTTGAGCCGTCGTTCTTCAAGGTGGAAGAGAACGGGCGGTACTACCCGGTGGAGGATTTGTTTGCCACTGCCCGCAACAATGCCGTGCTGAAAATCCTAAAGCTGACGGATATGGCGGGGAGCGGCAACGACACAATCCTGTCCGTCGAGGTCAAGGCTATGGAAGGATACGCCGGATACGGCAACAAGATACGGTTTCCCGTCATGTACGATCCATTCCTGAATGCCCGGGGAACTCATCTTGTCGCTCCCATGCAGGGGCTGCTTAAGAAGGGGGAGAGCGTCAGGATGGAGATGGCATCAGCCGAATTTACGACGCTCGCCGTCGTTGAAAGCGAGGAAAGTTTTGTGTTCTTCACCAAGAACAAAAAGACGGGCAGGTTCGAGCTAGACTATACTGTTCCGCAGGCAGCCGACGGCATAAGCGTGTACGGCTCCAAGGACGGAAGGAATTTCATTACGCTGCTGGTATTCCTCACGGAATAGGAAAGCCCCTCTGTGCCCGGG
>JAFSSU010000177.1 GCA_017450845.1 Treponema sp. | reverse complement strand
TTCCTGAAGAACGCAACACCGTAACGGAGTACCTGATCATAGTCGTAGAATGCGTCAGCATATTTTTCCGTGTCAATCTGTGAAAGGGCCTTGCGGCAATCGCTTTCCATTTCAGCTTCTTTCGCGGACTTCTTTGCTTCTATGATGATGGCGCGGTGATGCTTCTTGTCCTTCAGGATTATGTCCGGTCTGCCCAGTCCCTTCTCCTTGTTGGAATCTACGGTATAGCCTAATCCAACGAATATCCCTGCCAGGAAAGCATGATAGTAATCTTCGTGGTAGGCGTTGTAGCTGATTGTGTTCCACAAAAGCTCGGACACTGACTTGCTCGCGGCATCCACGTTCCCGCTCCACAGTGCTTCCATCATGGCCTTCTGCTCGTCCCTGTCCAAAGTGTCCATGAACAGGGATACCACCGCATCCCGGAATATCGTCGCGACTTCCTTGTTGGGAATCCGAAGTTCTACGGTGTCCCAGTCATCCGCCGGGTCGGCCTTGGTGACATAGCCGGTCATAAGAAGGACGCTCCACATGTTGTCCTCCGAGGCATGAAGCGTATCGTAGGTCAGCATGTCAGAAATGTTTTGCGTAATCGAGCCGCCGTTCATCAATGCTTCGAACTTGTCCGAAACTGCGAATTCCGTTTTTTCTGCGAACGTCCGAAGAATTCCGTTGTGGCTGGAATCCTTCCAGAAAGCCTTGGGACGGGCAGATTTGTCGAACGTTAAAGCTGACAGATAATTTATTACGTCCCAGGGGCAGTACACGTGGCTCGTCCCGAACACGTAGCCGTCATACCATTCTTTGATTGCGGGGGCAGCGGCTTTCCGGTCAGCGGCAACGAGCATCGCATCTACCTCGTTCTCCGTAAAGCCGAAGCATTCGGAAAATCGATTGTCCAGCACCGAGTATGAGGCAAAGTTGTTAGTTCCTGTAAAGATGCTCTCCTTGGAAATCCTCAGGCAGCCCGTCACCACGGCGAACTCAAGGAACTCGTTGTCTTTGAGCGAGCTGCTCATAAGACCTCGGATTACGTCGAGCATTTTGCTGTAGAAATGGTTCTCTGCCGTGTTCCGCTCGCTCGCCTTTGCCAGGGGCACATCGTACTCGTCGATGAGCAGGATGACCTTCCTTCCGTAAACAGCGTTCAGCATCCGCATGAGGGTCTTGAGGGAACTTTTGACTTCCGCATCAGTGGCAGCGTTGGACATAAGGCGTGCAAAAATCTGCCTGTCCACCATGTTTGTCGCTGTATTGTCCGCCAAATCGGACAGTTTCTTGCACAAGTCCGCAATGCTGCTCTTGAGCATGTCGTATGCGCCATCGAAATCATTCCCTTCCGCTTCCTTGAGCGAGATAAAGAGGACGGGGCGGCTGTTCATCCACTCCTTGCAGAAGTCCGGGTGCTTCATGATGTCGAGCCCGTCGAATATTGCATGGCTGTCTTTCCTGACGTTGAAGAATCTGTCGATCATGCTCATCGTGAGCGTCTTGCCGAACCTGCGCGGGCGCGTGAAGAGCGTGACCTTGTTGCCTGCGTTCTCTACAAGCTCATAGAGCAATTCGCTTTTGTCAACATAATAGTCGCCGACTTTTCTGATCTCCTCAAAATCAGATTTGCCTACGCCAAGCCTGAATGCCATGACATCCTCCTGTGAATGATTCAATAATAACACGTGGGCGGTAAGTTTTCAAGTTTTTCCCCTTTTATGTTACCTGTATGAAAGCCCCTGTGTCGCTCCTCTTAAGACAGAGTTTTTTGCTTGTTGATTAACCAGTCAGCGACAAGTTCTGCGCTCTTGCCTTGGTGCTCCCAGCACTCGGTGCGGATTGAGTCGAGGCCGTCTTTCAGAGAGTGGCTGTTCATAGCCTGGCTAATAATGTCTTCGAGGTTCGGGAAATCCTCCTGCCTGAGCTGTACGCCGATTTTCGGCAGGACGCGGAGCGACCACATGGGCTCGGAAAGCCAGTCTGCGTCATAGGGGAGAGTGTCGAAGTTCGTGTCAGCGTATATGACGGGCTTCCCGAACACGAGGGCGAAGTCATAGATGATTCCGGAGAAGTCCGTAATCATGATGTCCGCCTTGTTCAGCACGTCAAAGTTGTCGTTGTCGTAGTTCCATTCTAATTGACTGAATTTCTCCGTAAGGGTTTTCAGTATTTCCTGCTCGGAGACTACGGTCTGCGGGTGAGGACGGACGATGATATGAAAGCCGCAGCTTGAAAGGGTGGAAAGAAGCTCGTCCCCGTAGCGGGAGAGGATTCCGCTCTTGCCCCAGCTCGGCGCGACAAGGACGACCGGGCGTTCGTTTTGGGGGCGGGGCGATTGCCGCAGTTTTTCTGCCATTGCATCGAGATATGTGGACCCGACCGTTACAAGATCTTTCCTGCGGATGGCCGGACGGAGGCTCTCAATGTTCCTGATGAAGTCAATCTGATTCTGTCCGCTCACAAGGACCGCATCGTAGTAGTCCAGAGAGAACATGCGGTATGATGCTAGGTCGTCGACCAGATGCGGCAGGTGCACATAGTACTTTACATACTTGCTTCTCTTCCACTGGTACACGTCCAGTCCGGGAGTCGTCGCAAGCAGTATGTCCGCATGGAGCATATTGAGCTTGGCATAGGGCCTGTTTCCTTCCCCGAGGTATTCCGTCCTGATGTGAGCGTAGCCCGCCGACAGCGCGGGGTCATCTGGGCTCGCCGTGTAGAAGACCGCATCAACGCCCCTCTTCTCAAGCTCATCGCAGACGGGCTTGAACACGTTCCAGTAGCGCTTGTGGTCTGAGAAGATGACTATGCCCTCGCTTTTGCCGGAATCTTGCATTTCTTTTGTACCCCCCCCCGAGTACACGAATTTCAGCTTGAGGTATAAGGCCCTGAGCGCGAACGATGCCGTCGCTACGAGTCCTATGACAAGTGAAAAAAGCATGCTCCCCGT
>JAFSSU010000176.1 GCA_017450845.1 Treponema sp. | reverse complement strand
CGGGGCCTTGAGTTCCCAGAGGACCTCATCGCTCACGAGGTCCTGCACGATGAAATACAGGTCCGTCCCGCCCTTGCCGTCCAGCTCGACTTCCTTAAAGAAAGCCATCTTGCCGTCGGGGGAAAAGCCTGCCAGATACAGAGCGGAAAAGTCATGGTAGGACATGGAAAGGAAGTTATCTCGCTCAGGAAGATAGCAGGTCGGCTCGATGCGGGCGGAGTCAAAGTCAAAAGAGGAAATGCTGCGGGCAGGCATGGCCGCCCCGTCCTTGCCGGACAAATCAGCGGGGACGCCGGTAGAGGAAGCCTCACCTTCCTTCTTGAGGTCCGTCCAGGTGGCCGCGCTCTCTTCCCGGCCGCCCTCAGCCCCAGCACCGGCCTGTATCAGCCCCTGCGAGGAGGAGCTTTCCTGACCGCCCGCACCATCCTGCCGCCTTGCGGTACAGGATGCACAGAGCAGGACGGCCAGCATAAGGCAGAGTACCCGCATCAGCCCGCTCATATAACTGCTCCCGGATCGAATCAGACCTTGAAGAGGTCTATCTGCGCGCCGATCTTGCCTATGGCGGTGTGGACCTGCTCGGAAATGTCGGACAGGGCTATGCCGCTCTCGCTTATCTTCTTGGCTCCGGTGGCCATATCGTCCATGCCGTCCTTCATGGCCATGGACGAAGCCTGAAGCTCCTGCACCTCCTGCAGGATAAGCTTGTTGCCGCGCGACATCTCCTCGGATGCGGTCTTGACCTCAAGCGTGGAGTCGTTCATGCTCCTCAGGGCCTCGGTAATCTGGCGGGAACCGTGGTTCTGCTCCTCCATGGCGGCCTTTATCTGGATGACCAGCTGGTCGGTTTCCTTTATCTTCTCGGACACGATGGAGAAAGAGCGGCTGGAAGCGGAGGACGCGGTGACGACATCGCCGATGGACTCCTTTATCTTGTTCAGCTGGTCTCCGATCGTCTTGGACTGGGCTGACGAGGTCTCGGAAAGCTTACGGATCTCGTCGGCGACGACCGCGAATCCCTTTCCGGCCTCACCGGCATGGGCGGCCTCGATTGCGGCGTTCATGGCGAGCAGGTTGGTCTGCGATGCGATTGACGAGATCGCCATGTTCGCGTCCTGCAGCATCTTGCTCTGGGACTCAATCTGGAGGATTTTCTCGTTCACGTCGTTCTGCAGGTTGAATCCCTGGGTGGCGTTCTTCTCCAGCTCGTCGAATGACCCGGCCATACGCTCGACGGAGTTGTTGACGGAGCTTATGTTTCCGATCATCTGCTCGACGGCGACGGAAGCCTGGTTCACGCTGCCGGACTGGTTCTCTATCATCTTGTTCAGGGACTCGATGTTGGAGGAAATCTGGTTTACCGCGCCCGCAGTCTGCTGGACGCAGGAGGTCTGCCGCTCTATGTTGGACGAGATGCTGTCTATGTTGGCGATGATGCGGGTTATGGCCTCGGACGAGTCGGCGGTGGTCTCGGCCATGGAGTCTCCGAAGCTGATAAGCTCGTCCTTGGACTTCTTGGTCTCGGAGATGATGTTGTGCAGCTTGTCGCAGAACTTGTTGAAGGTTATGACCAGCTGGCCTATCTCGTCGCGGATAAGCAGCTTGACCCGGCGGGTCAGGTCTGCCTCTCCGGTCGCCATGTCGTTCAGCTGGTTGGTCACGTTGGAGATGCGCCACATGAGCCAGCGGATGAAGAGGTAGCTCAGGATCATCAGGGCGACGACTATGAAGATGACTACCGGAATGATTATCGCTATGGTCGCATTCTTGGTTTTCTTCAAATCCTCTATGCTCTTGGCGATGAAGAGCATTCCCGTAATCGTCCCGTCATCGTTCTTGAGCGGGGCGTAGACCGTGTAGCAGCGGTTGCCGGCAATCGTGTTCTCGCCGACATAGGTGTTGCCCTTCTTGAGGACATCGCTCACGATGTCGGCATTAGCCAGCTTGGTTCCCTCGACGCTCTTGCCGTGCTGGTCCTTGAGCGAGGACTTGACGCGCAGGTCGCCCTGGAATATCGTGCACTCGCAGTTGAAGCCGTTCTTTATGACCCCGATGAAGTCGTCGGTCGTCAGGTCGTAGACAAAGACCGAGGCTCCGATGACGGAAGCGCCGCTCTTGATCGGGTAGGCTGATATGGCCCCGTAGGGGGAATTATAGATCGGCTCGTAGGAGTCGGCCTGCTGGCCGGACAGGGCCTTCTTGACGGCATACACGGAAGAAAGGTCCGTCCCCTTGGGGATGCCGTTCGCGCCCCCGGCCAGAACCTTTCCGTTCCTGTCAACGAAGGCCATGAACTCGTAGTCCAAGCTATCATCGTAAAACTTGGTTATCTTATCCAATGCCTGGATATCCCTGTTCTGGACGGCGGCCTGCACATCCCCGCTGTTTGCGGACACTGCGGCACCGTAGTCCAGCGTGATTACCCAGTCAACCAGGACACGGGCGGCACCATTCGCCGTATGAGCAATGCTCGACTCGGCATCCTTGATTTGCTTCCGGTCAAAGACGACTATGGTCAATGTCGCGACCACGACGCAGCTGAATATGATGACGGCACCGACCAAGGCGACCAGTTTGGTCGCTATCTGGATGTCTTTCTTGTCTGCCATAGAAAATTAATACTCCCTATCTATCTATCTATCTATCTTGCGTTTATCGGATTATTATAACTTGAAAATACCAGCCCTGCAAGAAAAATCAGCTTTTCTTTTCCGGGTCCTCGATGGCCTGAAGCTTGGTTATGAGGTCGGAGGCGTAGTAGAAATTCAGCCGCATGTCCTTGAGTTTCTCGCTGACGTTCCCCATCCTGCGCAGGATTTTACCCAGGTTGACGATGCAACCGTAGGGAGGCAGCCCCCTGCCCGAGATGAATCCCGCGATGAGGGAATCCAGGTCGGAGCACATGGTCTTGAACAGCTTGATGATGCGAGAGCAGTCGGCATCCACCTCGGCAACGATCATGTTGATGTGGCTGATCGAATTCTCGCTCTTGGTCTTTATGCCCTCGAAGGCTTGGAATTCCCCGCCATAGCTGCCGGACGGGGACAGGTCGCTCGTCAGGGTATCCAGGTAGTTGTTCACCTGCTCAAAATTGTCCAGGGCGACGCTGAGCTGCTTCTGGTTCTTCTTGACGGCGAAATCCCCTTCCAGCGAGACTCCCTTCAGGACAGTCATATACTCCGTGAAGTGCTGCTTGATGAAGTAGTTCACCAGGCCGATGGAAAGCACGTTCACCGGCTTTGCCCCGCCCCAGAGCTTCTCCCAGGGACGGCAGGGGAACAGGGGGAACATGGCCAGGTTGAAGTAGTCGCGCAGAAGTACCTTGAGCTGCTCCTTCTCGCAGTCAGACCGCCATTCCCTGAGCCGCGTCTCGAAGTGCTTCTTCACGCAGTCGGAGAACTGTTCCAGCCAGTTTTCCCCTCCCCCGGACGGCTGGGCGACATAGAGGTAGTTGTTCAGGACTATCTTGGCCATCTTCTCCATCGGGACGTTGTTGACGAACATCTCGATCATCGCTATCTGCGACGTGGCGAGGGAGCGGAAGTTCCTCTCCTTGATGGCATTGCTGTCGCTCTCCGACAGGTTGGGGTCGTCCGCTGAATCCTGGAGGAAGAGGACGAAGGCCCCTATGAGCCTCTCGTCGATGTGGACATAATTGCACATGACCCTGGCGAGATCGTCTATGTCATTCCGGAACTGGCTGAAAAGGCAGGCGCTCATCTGGTCGGCAGACGTACCGAAGCGGCGGATAAGCTTATCGAAGGGAATCTTGACGAAGGTCCCCAGCCAGCAGAGCATCTGGGCGTACTGGTACATGTCCCTCTGGTTCTCAATGCCCAGGGAGCAGAGGCCTTCCAGCACCCGCTGCCTGAGCTCCTTTATGCTGCTCTCCTCAAGGGAGCCCGAGAGGGGATACTGGTACGGGTCGGACTCCGTCTCGATCTCCTCCACCACGCCCGGCATGAGGATTTTGGAGAGCTCCACGTAGAATGAGCCAGGATTACGGTCAAAAATCTTGATATAGGGCTTGAAAAACTCCGAAGCCTTGGAGAGCAGGAGCAGCTTCTCGTAAAACGAGTTGAACAGGACCTTCCGCCTGTAAATCAGCAGGTCAGGATAGTGCCTCTCTATGTCATGCGCAAGCTCGGAGACCAGGCTCTCGTTGTAAATCTCCTCTACGGACATCTCGCTGAACATGGACTTGATCCAAATCCAGAAGCGGAGCATCAGAGGCTCCTTCCTGAGCTTGAGGGCAAACTCCCTCCTCTCTTCCTCAGCCTGCACGGCATCGCGCTTCTTCTTCTGCGTCACCCCGGGGATATCCTCCCCTTCCTCGGGAGTAACCTCCTTGAGCTTGCTGAGCATGTCCTTGCGCTCGCCGTCGCTTATTCCCTGGGCAAGCCGCTCAAAGTTGCTACTTTTTGTTTCTTCCTTATTATTTTTCCGTGTCTGTGCCATGACTTACCTATATTTTCGCATTAATCCGCAAGATTGTAAAGGGCATTTTAGGGCTTTATTTTTCTGCGACAAAATGCTAGTTTGTATATATGAAGAAAATAAGCATTCTGGTGCCCTGCTACAACGAGCAGGAGAACGTAGTCCCTATGGGCAAGGCCCTCAGTTCCATGATGCAGGAGAAACTTCCCGCATACGACTATGAGATTATCTTCATCGACAACGACTCGACCGACGGGACCAGAGCCCTCCTCCGCCAGATGTGCGCCCAGGACAAGAAGATAAAGGCCATCTTCAACGCCCGGAACTTCGGCCAGTTCAACTCCCCCTACTACGGCCTTTCCCAGACGGCGGGGGACTGCACGGTCATGCTCTGCTGCGACTTCCAGGACCCGGTGGACCTTATCCCCACGTTCGTCCAGAAGTGGGAGGAGGGGGCAAAGATAGTCGCGGGCATCAAGACACAGAGCGATGAGAACCGCATGGTCCGCTTCCTCAGGACCTGCTACTACAAGATGATACACAAGATGTCCAGCGTGGAGCAGATAGAGCATTTCACGGGGTTCGGCCTTTATGACAAGAGCTTCGTCAAGGTGCTCCAGGACCTGAAGGACCCCACCCCCTTCCTGCGCGGAATCGTCGCGGAGCTGGGCTTCCGCCGGGTCGATGTCCCCTACCGGCAGGCCAAACGGCGGGCCGGCAAAACCCACAACAACTGGTACTCCCTCTTCGACGCGGCCATGCTGAGCTTCACCTCATACACGAAGGTCGGCCTCCGCTTCGCGACGATAGGCGGGGTCTTCATGTCGCTCATAAGCCTGGCAGTCGCATTATACTACATCGTCTTCAAAATCCTGCACTGGTCGTCCTTCAACACGGGCATTGCCCCCCTGATTATCGGGGTCTTCCTCTTCAACGGGGTGCAGACCTTCTTCATCGGCTTCCTCGGGGAGTACATCATGGCCATAAACAACCGGATAATGAACCGCCCCCTCGTCATAGAGGAGGAGCGGATAAACTTCGACTGACAGAACGCTTTCCAGGGGCATGACGAGGTGTCCCTCCCATCGCTGCCACATTCCGGCGCACACAGGCCCGCAAACAACAAGCCCCCGCAGAGGACTGAGCTCCACGGGGGCTTTTTTGTGCCGGGATGCCCTTACGGGCAAGCTCGGAGCACTACTCCTTCACACCACCGGCGGTAGCACCGGAGATGATGCTGCGTGACAGGAAGAGGTACACGATGATAAGCGGCACTATGGCCAGACAAATCGTCATGTAGACCTGTCCCATGTCAAACTTCTGGTAGTCAGCCGAACGGAGCTGGGCTATCAGGATAGGAATGGTCTTCTTTTCCTTTGTGGAGATGACCAGCTGCGGGACGAAGTAGTTGTTCCAAGAGCTGACGAAGGCAAAAATCGCCTGGACAGCAATGGAAGGCTTCATCATCTGCAGGACAATCGTGTTGAAGGTGCGGAACTCGTTGCATCCGTCAACGCGGGCCGCCTCGACGATTGAATAGGGCAAGGTCGATTCCATTGCCTGGTATATGTAGAAGAAGACGATCGGGGCCGCGATGGACGGGATGTAGAGCGCGGCGAGCGTGTCATTCATGCCGAGCTTCGTGATGAGCTTGATGAAACCGAGCGTGGAGACCTGCGCCGGAACCATCATGACAGCGAGGATGAAGCGGAAGCAGAACTTTCGCCCCTTGAAGCGGTACATGTAGATTCCGTAGGCAGTCATGGACGAGAAGTAGGTCGTCAGGACCGCGCACATGAAGGAAACGAAGACGCTGTTGACAAGAGCCCTCATAATCGGGTTGTTTTCGTTGCCCATCATGTTGACGAAGTTCTTAACGAAATACACGCCGGGGAGCGCGGAGAAGCCTTTCTGGATGTCCGCATGTCCACGGGTCGAGTTTATGATAAGGATAAAGAAGGGGAACAGCGACAGGAACGCCAGTACTATCAAGACGGCGTATGCCACGAACCTCCGGATTGCCAATGATGTGCTCTGGCTTTTCATCTAGCGCCTCCCGTTTGAATTTGAGTACTGCTTCATCGTGGAAGAGTAGACTATCGCGCTGAGGATAGCGGTTACGATGAAGGTGAGGAAAGAAATCGCACCGGACACACCATAGTTCTTGCTGAACAAGTGGTTGTTCAGGTACATGATGATGGTCATCGTCGTGCGGTTGGGCTGTCCGGTTCCGTTGGTAAGGATCTGGGGAACGTCGAACATCTGGATACCTCCGATCATGGAGGTGATAAGGACGTAGACGAAGATGGGCAGGAGGAGGGGCATAGTAATCTTGAAGAAGATACCGAGCGGGGAAGCACCGTCTATGCGTGCCGCCTCAAAGAGGCTCTCGTCGATTCCCATGATTCCCGCCATGAGGAGGATAGTCGTGTTTCCGTACCACATGAGGAAGTTCATTGCCGCGACAAGGGTCCTGGTCCAGCCCGTGGAAACCAGGAAGCGGATGGGCTCCTGGATCCAGCCGAGCGACATGAAGATGGAGTTCATAGGCCCGTTGTCGGAGAAGAGGGTGAAGAAGAGCATGGCGAACGCAGAGGCCATGATCAGGTTCGGCATATAGATTATCGTCTTGAAGAACTGCTGGAACTTCAGGCGCAGGCCGGTGTCCGTAAACCAGACGGAAAGGATGAGGGAGATTACAATCTGGGGAATGAAGCCCAAGATCCACATTATTACGGTGTTCCCGGTATACTTTATTATGTTGTTCTCTTCACTGATGTCCAGGACTTCCTTGAAGTTCTCAAGGCCAATCCAGTCCGGGCCGACCGTCATGAGACCGACGCGGTAGTTCTCGAAGAAGCTGTTACCCAGCGTGGTGAGCAGCGGAATCAGCGAGAAGATAGTGTATACGATAAAGAACGGGGCTATAAAGAAATAACCCCATCGATCGTATTGCACTGTGTGCTTTTTCTTTTCTTTTGCCATACGAATCCCCTAATAATTTTAAACAATTTGGGCAAACTACAACGTTGTAGCTGGCCTTTATTCCAGAATAACACAGATTGACAGGAAGTCAAGCACTTTTTTACGAAAAGCTCCCTGCCCTTGACAGCCCTCCCCCTCCCCCGCTAGAATTCAGGCCATGATAGGCATAGTCGATTACAACGCCGGAAACATACGGAGCGTGGAGCATGCGCTTGAATACCTGAAGGTGCCGTTCGTCCTGTCCAAGGCCCCCAAGGACCTGGAGTCAGCTGACAAGATAATCTTTCCCGGGGACGGGGACGCTGCTTATGCGATGTCGGAGCTGAAGAAGACTGGCTTCGACAGCTTCCTGAAGGACAAGATGGCGGCAGGCACGCCCATCCTGGGCATCTGCATAGGGGCGCAGATCGTGTTCGACTGGAGCGAGGAAGGAGACACCCCCTGCCTGTCGCTGATTCCCGGAAAGATACGAAGGTTCTCCAGTATATGGAAGGAACGCCATCCCGACGGCGACGAGCGGGAACGGACGGCAATGCTGGAGAACGGGCTCAAGATTCCCCACATGGGCTGGAACGACGTCAGCTTCTGCAACGGTGGGACACAGCTCTGCGAGGGCGTGGACGACCACTCGGACTTCTACTTCGTCCACTCCTACGTCATACAGCCGGAAAATCCTGAACTCATCAAAGGCTACAGCGACTACGGCTGCATGGTCCCTGCCATCGTGGAGAAAGGGAACCTGACGGTCTTCCAGTTCCATCCGGAGAAATCCGGCGAGAAGGGGCTCAGGATACTCAGGAATTTCGCGGGGGGGGCACACAATGCTTAAGAAGAGAATCATCATCTGCCTGGACGTGAAGGACGGTCGCACGACCAAGGGCGTGAAATTCAAGGACAACAAGGACATAGGCGACCCCGTGGAGATGGCCGCCGAATACTACCGGCAGGGCGTTGACGAGCTGGTCTTCTACGACATCATGGCGAGCGCGCGCGGCAAGAAGCCCATCCTGGACCTTATCGCGGCGGTCGCAAGCCAGGTCTTCATCCCCTTCTGCGTCGGCGGCGGCATCGCGACGCTGGACGACATCCGCGCCATCATCATGGCGGGGGCGGAGAAAGTCTCGCTCAACTCGCAGGCTGTCAAGAACCCTGACCTTATCCGGCAGGGGGCGCGGGTCTTCGGCAACCAGTGCATCGTCCTGGGCATGGATGCGGCCAGGGACGAGGCCATGCCCTCAGGCTACCGGGTCTACCTGAACGGCGGCAGGGTCGCCACGGACAGGGACGCGCGGGAGTGGGCAAAAGAAGCGGTCTCGCTCGGAGCGGGCGAAATTGTATTGAACTCGATAGACGCGGACGGCACGAGGAGCGGTTACGAGATGAAGCTGACGCGGATGATAAGCGAGGCGGTGGAAGTGCCGGTCATCGCTTCTGGCGGCGGCGGCACGCCTGACCACCTTGCCGACGTGCTCGGCGAGGGCAAGGCGGACGCGGCCCTCATCGCCTCCATGGTGCACTCGGGAGAGTACACTGTGGGCGGCATAAAATCCGCCCTCAGGGAAAAAGGAATAGCAGTCCGCGACTAAAAGCCCGGCAGCCGGAGTATTTCCTCCGGCTTGTCAACTATAGTGCCTGCCCCCTTGCCCAGAAGGAACTCCCGGCTGCGGAAGCCCCAGCTGACGCTTATGCACGGCAGGCCCGAATTCTTTGCGGTGGCCATATCCACGTCGGAGTCGCCGACATAGACGGCTGACTCCTTGTCCTCACCCAGCAGCTTGAGCGCGGTATACACTGAATCGGGGAAGGGCTTCCGCCTGACCCCGGCGGCCTCGTTCTCGCCTATCGCCGCCTCCTCAGGAATCGACTTAAAATAGATGGCCGCAAGCTCCTTGACCTGCGCGTCGGGCTTGTTGGAGACAATCGCCATTTTGATCCCGCGCTCCTTGAGCCGCTCAATAAGGTCGAGCACGCCGGGATATGCCTTGGTTTTGTTCTGGTAGTTGCCGGAATAAATCTCGCGGAGAGAATCCAGGGCCTTGTCATAGTCGGGGCTGGACTTACCGCCGGGCAAGGCCCGCTCCATCATCACCCCGAGCCCGTTGCCCACGAACTGCCTCACCTCGTCCAGGCTGTGCGTGGGATAGCCCAGCCGCGTCAGGGCCTCGTTGCAGCTGTCCGTCAAGTCCTCCAGGGTATCCAGGAGGGTCCCGTCCAAGTCAAAAATGACCGCCCTATATTTCTTTTCCATAGCACGGCGAGTATATCACTAAGAGACGGCCAGTGCAACGGCATCTCACTGCATTTCATCGGGGATGGTGTTCCCCTTCAGGTCAGCCCACACGTCATCGCCGAAGGTCTTTATCATGTCGCCCTTGAAGGCATCAAAGGATTTCTTGTTCCCGCTGGCATACATGAGCATGAAGGCCCTCCGCATGACATCCCGCCCCTCGTCGTTTTTGCCGAGGCAGAAGAGGGTGAAGCCCTTGTTGTACAGAAGGTCAGCCAAAGCCGAGTATTTCCCGTACTGCATGCAGCACTGGATTCCCTTATCCGCGATGTACAGGGACTGCGCGTAGGACTCCTTGATTCCCAGCCACATGGACAGGTTGAAGGTGACCGGAGGAAGCCTCCTGGCATACTCCTCCCTGTCCATATCGTAACTGTTCAGGATGTTGTAGAGCTGCTCCATTATCTCTATCGCCGTATCCCTTTCCTGCAGGAACCATAAGTTTATGGCTATGTTGTTCAGTATGACGAATTCCACGGAGGTCAGGATCGCGGAATCTATGACGCTCCCGACTTTGTACTTGGGAATCGTAAGCCGTATGGCATCCTCGAGCTCCCGGAGGGCAGCGCTCCTGTCCGCCCCGGTCTGCCCATGCTGAACCGCGAGGGTCAGAAGATAGAACTGCTGCTCGTGCTTGTTCATGGACGCGGAGCACGCCCTGTATTGTTCCGCCAGATCAGAGACATCATAATCCCTGTTCGCCAGCCTGCTGAAAATCTCCCTCTCTATCCTCGCCCGGTTAAATTCCTCAGCCGAAAGGGGGACCTGTAGCTCCACATGATCCTGCAGCCTGACGAACAGGGCATCAAGGAGCTTTTTGCTCGGGTACTGCCTGCCTTTCTCAATCTTGCTCATGGTAGGAGGCTCGCAAAGCCCCTCGCACAGTTCCTCCTGCGACATCCCCCTTCGTTTCCGCAGTTCCCGGATTATCTGCCCGGCCTGTATGTATTCCATGGGCCAACTCCTTACAGGATAACTTTATCAGAAACCCGGGGCTTGTGGAAGCGGGGCCGGTCAGGGGCTTTGACCTTTGCCCCCCAATACACTATAATCTTGCCATATTATGGAAGACAAGCACAGGGTCGTGGGCGACAAGATAGACATAAACGAGAGCGAGGTAAAGAGCTTCTTTGACCGCCGCTGCGAGAAGAATTTGCCCTACCTATACAACTACGTGAACTATCAGGACAAACACCCGGAGCTTGCCCTGGAACGGGACCGCTACGAAAAGGAGAAAATCCTTCCCCTGCTGGGACTCCGCGCCGGCAGCCGCGTGCTGGACATAGGCTGCGGAGTAGCCCGCTGGGCCACGGAGGGGGTTCTTGGCACAATCTCAGCCAACGGGGCCTATGTCGGGGTAGACTATACGACAGGCCTGCTTGAGATGGCGAGGAAGAACACCTCGGCCTACAAAAACTGCCGCTTTTTCCACGGGAGCTTCCAGAAGATACTCTCCGTCCTGCCCCCGGAACTCAAGGCGGACGGCTTTGACGTGATACTGGTCAACGGCGTAATGATGTACATAAACGACGAGGACATACCGACCTGCCTGGACAACGTCAGCCGGCTCCTTGCCAAAGGCGGAATAGCCTACCTGAAGGAGTCCGTAGGCTTCACCGAGCGGCTGACGCTGAACGAGACCTACTCGGACGAGCTGACCAGCAACTACAGCGCGATTTACCGCAGCATAGCCGAATACGACGCGTTCTTCGGCCAGTACCTGCCCGCACCGGGCTTCACGGTACTGGAGAGGGACGACATGTGGAAGTGGAACCTGCACAACAGGCGGGAGACCACGGCCTATTACTGGATAATCAGGAAAGAGTAGCTAGCGGGCCACCGCGTCAAGTTCCTGAGACTTGCCCTCTATGCGGATGAACACCTGGTTGGGCAGGCACGCGGCCCAGGCCCCCGGTTCCGACAGCTCGCCGGACATCACGCAGGTCTTTCCGGGACAAGGAGAATCCCTGAAGCGGGCCTTTCCACCGGAGACCTCTATCTCGCTTATCCCGACAGCCCCCTCTATCCTGTACACCGCATCCTTGGACAGGGGGTAGACGAACTCCCCTTCCTGTGTCCTGACAACGAGCAGTCTTTCATCCCCGCCCCCCCGCCTGACGAGCAGGACAGAAGCAATCAACGCCGCCACAGACAAGAGCAGGACAGGCAGATCAAGAATTTTCACGCCGGCAAACTTCATTTTCTTCCATAAATATAATGCGTATGCCGACCTTTTTTCAAGCTCCCCGGTGAAACCTTTGCCCGGCGGATTTTTTTAAACTCATACGGAGGAGAATGAAATGAGACGTTTTGTTTGTTATCTGGCAGCCGCCCTGTGCGCGGCATACCTCTTCGCCCTCGACGCGGCGCAGTTCCAGGACTACGGGAACTCCCTAGCGCAGAAGAAGGGGTTTCCCGACCTGAAGCTCGCAGAGAGCGCGAGCCCCGCATCCGACGAGTACGTGATGTTCATAAGCACCTATGACTGGGGCCCCGCGGTGGACAAGCTGATCGTCAACTTGGGCAAAAAGACGAAGGACAGCAAGATCTCCGCCTCCGCGTTCGACGTGGACGTGGTCATCTCCACATCGTCGGACAAAGCGGACAAAGGCAAGGGAATCGTCAAGGGCAGCCGCAGGGTGACCGCCGCCTACATGACCGACAAGGACGGCAATGAGCTCAAGAAGGGTGACAGCAGCCAGTACGTCTGCCTGGAGCTGGAGTCCGGCCCGGACATCTCCATCTGCAACCCCTTCCTCCAGCTGCCCGTCACGGCGAAGTTCGACCAGGCCTACGGAATGCGGATAGAGAGCGAGAAGCTCGGCATATCCATCACCAGGCGCACCGCGATCGTGAGCCCGGTAGCGGCCCGGTTCACGGTCTCCTCGTACAGGTACGATGCCGGGGACGAGGACATAGAGCTCGGCTCCCTCTCATGGATGCCCGGCACAAAGGGAAAGAAGCCGCTGATAGTCTGGCTGCACGGTACGGAGGACTCCGCCGTCAAGAACCCCTACATGCCCGTCCTCAGCTGCATGAGCGGAAACCTCATCGGGGAGGACATCCAGCGGCATTTCAGGAACGGGGCGGCGGTGCTGATGCCCCAGTGCCCCGGCAGCTGGCTGGAGACCAGCTCCGTGGACAAGTTCGGCTTCAGGATCTGGATTCCCGCCGAGATAGATGAGACGATACACAAGATAACCGACCCGGTGTGGCGCTTCATGCACGAGATTTTCTCCTCGTCCGAGGCGAACATGGACGACAGCAAGACCGCAAAGGCCTCCTACTACACCGAGGCCCTCAAGGAGCTGATAGACGAGCATATACGGAAGAACCCGGACATAGACCCGGACCGCATATACATCATGGGCGCGGGCGCGGGCGGATACATGGCGCTCAACATGTGCGTGGAGTACCCGGACTTCTTCGCCGCCGCGGTCCCCGTGTCCGAGGAGTACCCCGACAGCAAGCTGACCCGATCGGAAATCGCCAACCTGGCCCAGATGCCCCTCTGGTTCGTCTACTCCACGGAGGACACGACCGTTGACAGCAGGGACTTCTCCGCCGCCACCGTCCGCAGGCTGAAGGACGAGGAAGCGGAGAACCTGCACGAGACCGTCTACGAGGAGATATCCGTGAACTCCGCGAGGAGCAGGAAGAAGGACAAGTCCAAGTACGACGCGCACAAGTGCTGGATTCCCCTCTTCCGCGACGAGTGCGCAAGCAACAAGCTCCAGCTGTTCGACTGGCTCGCAGACCAGAAGCTCGGCAAGCGGGACATAAGCGTCCGCGACGATGAGCCGGACGAAGACGACGAGCCCAAATCCAGGAAGGACAAGAAGAAGGAGAAAGAGAAGGACAAGGACAGGAAGAGGGACGAGGACAGGCCGGCCCCCAAGGACGATGACGACTGGGGCATCACCGACACTCCGCCGGTGGTACTGTAGAAAAATCTCCAGGAGGGGGCGGGACATCCCGTCCCCTTGAACTTTCCTGTATTTGAATTTACAATTCCCAAAACAAGCGGCAGGAAAAGCTGCCGGCAGGAGCAGAAGATGAAAAAGAGCGTTTTTGTTTTCCCGATATTGACGGCGGCCCTGGTTACCCAGGGCTGCGTGAGCTTTGACTTTGGAGACGGCTCAGGAGGCATGGGAGGGGGCGGAGGCTCCGGCGGCACGACCGCGCAGGTGGAGAAGGAGGCCGTCTGGAACTACTCGGCCTCGTCCCCGGTCTACGAGCTTGAGAGCGGCACCGCGAGCCTGAGGATAAGCGGGCTTCCCTCCGGCAAGTACGTCTACATGACCAAGACCAACCCATCGTCCACGGCAATATCCGCGAGCTACACGCAGAACGTCGCGTCGGCGGAAGGCATCTCCCTCGGGCAGGCGGAAAGCAGCTCGGGCGGCAACGGCAGCGGGGGCTCGGGGGACCTGCTCAACATCCTTATCTCCGTGCTCGGCGCGCTGCTCGGCGGCACCAGCTACACGAGCGCGACGGGCTTCGT
>JAFSSU010000175.1 GCA_017450845.1 Treponema sp. | reverse complement strand
GGGCAGGAGGCGTGATGAAGCTTGCGGTTCTGGGGGGCAGCTTTAACCCCATCCATATAGGCCACCTCGCCCTGGCCGACGTGGTATGCTCGTCCCTGGGCTACGACCGGGTACTCTTTGTCCCCACCTTCAAGCCTCCCCACAAGGAGGCCAGGGACATCGTGAGCGCGGAGGACCGGCTCCAGATGGTCCGCCTTGCCTGCGGGGGGGACGGGAGATTTCAGGCGGAGTCCTGCGAGATTGACCGGGGAGGCGTTTCCTACACCTGGGATACGGTCTGCTACCTCGAGCAGAAGTATGCCGGCCTCCTGGAGGACAGGATAGGCCTGATCATGGGGGACGACCTCCTTCCGGGCTTCCGGCTCTGGAAGAATGCGGAGGGGCTTTCCCGGAAGTGCCGGCTGATCCTTGCCAGGAGGCCGCTGACGATCGGGTCCGCATTCCATGCCAACAAGCCGCACGGGGCGTATGCCGAGGCTGACTTCGCGAGCAACCTGGACTACGACTTTGCGGCTGACCCCCTCTTCGCGGGTGCGGTCAGGCTGGATAACGCCGTCCTGCCCCTGAGCTCCACGGACATCAGGACGAGGGCGCATGAGGGCGGGGGCTTCAAGTACCTTGTTCCTGCCGCCGTTTTCCGTTATATTATGGAAAGAAGGCTTTACACACATGGAAATAACTAAGGATTTGATAGACAGGGTGAGCGCGTTCGCGCGGGCCGCCGAGAAGAAGGAGCGCTGGGAGCACAGCCTGAGGGTCGCCGCGACCGCCGAGCTCATGTGCAATATGTTCGGCGTGGATCCGGCCAAGGGCTACCTGGCCGGTGTCGCCCATGACATGTGCAAGGACCTGGAGGACGCGGAGCTGCTGGCCCTTGCCGCAAAGGACCAGCAGCCGATTTCCGAGGTGGAGAGGAAGAAGCCAGCCCTCCTGCACGGCCGGGCCGCGGCGATGAAGCTCGAGAGCGACTTCGGGGTGAAGGACGCGGACATCATACAGGCTGTCTCCCGCCACACGATGGGCGGGGCGAGCCTCTGCCCCCTCGCGAAGATTATCTACGCGGCGGACAAGATTGAGCCGGGCCGTCCCCAGTCCACGCAGGAGTACCGGGACGCGCTCTTCGCCAAGAGCCTTGACGCGCTGACCCTCGCCGTCCTGGAGGAGAACATGCGCTACCTGGAGTCCAAGGGCAAGAAGGTCGCCGACGTGAGCATACGCTTCCGCGAGAGCCTCAGGCGGGACATCACCCGCGACGCGCAGATGGCGGCTGGCATGGCGGGGGGCTTCTAGGAATGAGGCTGAGCCGGGAGCAGAAGAGCTTCGCGTTCATCCTGTTCATCCTGATAATCGTCGTCATGGTTATCGTCAGGGTCGCTATGTCCCTGGTGCGTGACCCCGTGGCGGACAAGCTCAAGAAGGATCAGGTCGTCAAAGTCCTCTTCGTCATCCGGGGCAAGGACGGCAGCGCGCTGTGCTCCGACGTGTTCCTCTACTATCCTGAATCCAAGAAGGGCGCGGTGATGGACATACCCGGCAACACCGGATCCATCTGGAAGAGCCTGGGCCGCGTTGACCGGATAGACGTGATATACCGCGACCGTGGTATGGACGTGTACCTTGCCGAGATAGAGGAGCTCCTGGGGCTTGAGATTCCTTTCTCCATAGCGATAGGGGAGGAGGAATTCGGCCGCATGGCGGATTACCTGGGCGGGCTCCCGGTGTTCATCCCTGAGCCGGTGGATATGCCCGACGGCTCGGGAGGCAGGTGGCTTTTGCCCGGCGGCTCCGTCAACCTTGACGGCGAGAAGCTCAGGGCTTACATGGAGTACATGCTGGACGACGAGGACGAGACGGCGAGGGACGGGCGGAGGCTCATGGCATTCACCTCTTTCCTGACCGCGCTGAAGAACAGCCGCCCGGACATGCTTGACAAGAGCAACTTCGCCTATTACTCCTCCTGCATGCACGGCAATGTGGATGAGAACGGCCTGTACGAGCTTCTGGGGCTGCTGACGGATTTTGACTCCAACTTCCTGACGACCCAGTCCGTTCTGGGCAGCGAGAGGCTCGTGGACGGGAAGAAGCTTATCTTCCCCTTCCTGAACGGCCAGCTGGTCAAGGATGTCGTCAAGCAGAAGGTCCGCATGCTGATTGCCAGCGACGACCAGGACAACCGGCGGGTCTACGTGGTGGAGGTCCTGAACGGCACCTACCAGCAGGGGCTTGCCCGCAATGCCTCGATCCTCCTTGAGAATGCGGGCTACAACATCCTGCGGGTCGGGAACGCGGACAGGATGGATTATGAGCATACGGTCATCATAAATCATATAGGCAACGAGGTGGCGGCGAGGACGCTCGGCGACTTCATCAGCTGCTACAACATGATCGATGAGGAGATAGACCTGGGCGACGACAGCCCCGATGACGTGGATTTCACCCTTGTCCTGGGCGGTGACTGGGACGGGCGCTATGTGCGCGGTGGCTTCGGCAAGGAAGAGTCCGCGGCCAAGGATTGATTCGTTTTAGAGGAGAAAGATTTTTATGGAAAAGACAGAGAAGACTACGGAACAGAAAGCTTTGGAGCTGGCTCAGCTGATGGAGGACGGGAAGGGGCAGGATGTCTCGGTCCTGGACATATCCAAGCTGAACAGCTGGACCGACTACTTCGTCATCGTCACCGTGACGAGCGGTGCCCAGGCGGAGGGTCTGTACAAGTATGTCAAGGATTACAACAAGGAGAACGGTCTTGAGTTCCATCAGACCGGACACAAGTCCCCGCAGGGGAACGAGTGGATCCTGCTGGACCTGGGGGCCATCGTCATTCACCTGATGACCAAGGAGGCCAGGGACTTCTACGAGCTGGAGAAGCTCTGGCACGCCGGAACGAAGCTCCGCTAGTCACAAGGGGGGCGTTGCCCCCTTGAATTACATCAGATCGTCGAGGTCGGAGTCCTCCTCGATTTCCTCGTCGTCGTTGTAAAGGTCATCGTCATCGAAACTGCGCTTGCGGTTGTCGTAGCCGTCTTCTATTTCCTGGTCGTCGAACGGTTCGTCATAGGGGTCGTCGTCCTCGCCGAACACGTCGTCATAGGACTCGGCCTCATCCTCGTCAAAATCGTCGTAATCGTCCTCTTCGTCGTAGCCGCCCTCGCCCTCATAATCGTCGTCATCATAGGAAAAACCCGCCATTGAAGAGAACTCCAGAAAATCGTCAGCATCCGCCATCGTGACTGCTCCTTGTAAAAATTAGCCTTCCCAAACTAATTCCCAGCCCAGTTCCACTGTAATTTACATAAGGGCTTTTGTCAATCGCTTTTGATATAATTTGTTTCGCGAAATTCGGAGCTTTCGCATTGACTAACGCTATATTTTACAATATGATATTGCCTGTGCTATGCCTGTTTCCTTCCCGTGTCACCGGGGAGGCGGGAGAGCATTATTTTCTTTTATTCTTTCATTATGGGGGAAAAAGCAAGTGGTTAAAATCAGACTTAAGAGGTTTGGTACCAAGGCCCGCCCTGACTACCGCATCGTCGTCCTTGACGCACGGAAGCCTCGCGACGGAGCTACGATTGAGGAGATCGGCCAGTACCATCCGATCGCGCCGGAAGGCAAGCAGATGAGCTTCAACGAGGAGAGGGCCAAGTACTGGCTCAGCGTGGGAGCTCAGCCGACGGCGATTGTCAAGAAAATTTTCAATACGAACGGCTTGTCGGTAAAGGGACAGAAGATTTCCAAATAAGTTACGGGGAGCTAAGAGGAAATGGAAAAAGACCTGATTGAATACATAGCGAAATCATTGGTCGATGATCCCGCCTCTGTCTCTGTAACGGAAACCGAAGGCGAGCGCGGACCTGTTCTGCAGCTGAGCGTTGCCCAAGGTGATATTGGCAAGGTTATTGGCAAGTACGGTCGTATTGCAAAAGCTCTGCGCACTGTTTTGAGCGCGTGTTCCAGCAAGGATGGAAAACGCTGCAGCCTTGAAATTCTGGACTAATGACAGAGCAGTTTGTTGTTGGCATTGTCCGCGGTACGCATGGTATAACGGGCGAGTTCAAAGTCGAAAGCACTTCCGGCGAGTACGGGCATTTTGCCGATATGGAGGAAGTGACTCTTACGGACGGGAAGGAGAGTAAGCTTTTCAAGGTGGAGTGGATTCACCCGGCCTCCGGAACTCTGTATATGAAGCTCGTGGGAATAAGTGGGCCTGAGGAAGCTGCAAGGTACAACGGCTCTCAAATCGTAGTTCCCAGGAAATTCGCGCATCCGTTGCAGGCGGATGAGTGGTACATAGAGGACCTGAAAGGGTGCTCTGTGCTGTACGGTGACACGTACGATAGCGGGGCGGCAGACGATGCCGTCGGAACGGTCACAGACGTAAAGGAAGGCGGATCAGGTTATCTCGTCGAGATTTCGCTGTCCGAGGCCTGCTCCTTGCTGCGTGATGACGTCAAGTTCGGGAAGGACGGAAAAATCCGGACCGTGTTGGTGCCTTTCAGGAATGAGTTCATAGGCGACGTTGACGTTGAGGGCAGAAGGATGCGGCTCATGCACCTCTGGATTCTGGAGTAAGCTCCATGAAATTTACCGTGCTGACCTTGTTTCCCGAGATTCCGCGCGCTTTTTTTGAAAGCTCGATCATGGCGAAAGCGGTTGAACGGGGAATTATTGCCTACGATTTGGTGAATATCAGGGATTTCGCCCTCGATAGACACAAGACTTGTGACGACGCCCCGTATGGCGGAGGGGCCGGGCAGCTGTTGTTGCCGGAACCCCTCGGAAGGGCTTTGGACAGCGTGGAGGCTTACAAGCGTGGGAAGCACGTCGTGTACGTGACACCCGGAGGCAGGCCTTTCACCCAGGAGAAGGCCCTTGAGTACAGCCGGAAGGACGAGCTTGTCCTGGTCTGCGGGAGGTATGAAGGTATCGACCAGCGGATCATCGATTACTACGTTGATGAGGAAATCTCCATCGGGGATTACGTCATGTCGAGCGGGGAGCTTGCGGCGGCAGTCGTTGTCGATGCGGTGTACCGCCTGGTGGACGGGGTCATCACGGAGGAGTCCTTGGACGAGGAGAGTTTTTCTGGCGGCCTTCTGGAATATCCCCAGTATACGAGGCCAAGCGTGTACAGGGGCATGGAAGTGCCCGAGGTTTTGACGGGCGGCAACCACGAGGAACTCCGGAAGTGGCGGCTTCGCAAGAGCCTTCAGAAAACCTTGATGAACAGGCCCGACCTGATTGCCAAGGCGAGGATGAGCGGTACTCTTGACGGGGAAGCCGAAAATATGATCGGGGAGCTTGCGGGATATACAAGCTATAAGAACGACCGCAAGCAGGCCAGGATGCTGAGGGCCAGGCAGGAGAGGCTGAAACGGGCTTCTTCGGGCGGGCAGGACGCTGAGGGCCAGGATAAGGAGAATTAGAATGGATTTGATTCAGACTATCGGTGAGCAGCAGAAGAAGGTCGATGCGGAGAACTTCCGCGTCGGTGACACTGTCAAGGTTCACTTTGAGATTATCGAGGGCAAGACTAAGAGGATTCAGATTTATGAGGGCCTCGTCATCTGCATCAAGAACGCCGGAATCGGCCGCACCTTCACCGTCCGCAAGATAAGCTACGGTGTCGGCGTTGAGCGCGTCTTCCCGGTGCACAGCCCGCGCGTTGTCCGCGTCGAGGTCGTGCGCCCCGGTAAGGTCCGCCGCGCCAAGCTCTACTACATCCGCGACAAGGTCGGTAAGGATGCCAAGATCAAGGAGAGGCTGGGTGCCAAGGCTGCCAAGGAGGTCCGCGAGGGCAATGCCGCGGCCCTTGCCGCCGCCGCCAAGCGCGAGGAGGCCCTGAAGGCTGAGATCAAGGAGGAGACCGCAGCCGAGGCAGCCGCCAACAAGAACGCGAAGAAGAAGAAATAATCGGCCCTGAGCTGATGGAACGCCCCGGAAGCAATGCCTCCCGGGGCGTTTTTGTTCCCGCCGCCCTGTTTTCTTCTTATATTATTTTGCTGTTTTTCCGATATATGAAAAAGATAAATTTCTTTCACGGGGAAACGGAGGACGGAAGATGTCAGGAACATTCGCTGGTATAGAGATCGGCAAGCGCAGCCTCATGGCGCACAACGTTCAGATTCAGACCGCAGGACACAATATATCAAATGCAGACACTGAGGGCTACAGCCGGCAGCGCGTCACGGTCGCCACGATGGATCCGCTGGACCGCCCTGACCTGGAGCGGGCGGAGCTGCCCGGTCAGCTGGGGCAGGGTACGGTCGTCCAGTCCGTCACCCGCGTCAGGGACGAGCTTTTGGACAACCGCATCTTCGCCCAGACCAACTTGGAGAGCTACTGGAACACCCGCGACACTTACTACTCGATGATAGAGCCGATTTACAACGAGCCTGACGAGATTTCCGTCCGCACGAACATGGACAAGTTCTGGCAGGCCTGGCAGGAGCTTTCCAACGACCCGGGCAGCGATGCCTGCCGCCAGGCGGTCGTCACCCGCGCCGAGAGCCTTGCCAACTCGATCCAGCAGAACAACAAGTCCCTGCTCGCCATCCAGCAGCAGGTCAACGGCGACATAGACGCGTCGGTCAAGCAGGTCAACGACATAACCCGTCAGATTGCCGAAGTGAACACGGAGATTGTCCGCGTCATGGGCATGGGCGACAACCCGAATGACCTGATGGACAGGCGTGACCTTCTGGTGGAGAGGCTCGGCAACCTGATCAACGTCACGGTCGTCCGCTCCGATCCCGATGAGTTCATCGTCCACACCGACGGGCAGATGATAGTGCAGGGCGGCCTTGCCCGGCAGATAGACCAGGTGACCGACATGGACAACTCCGGCTACAGCAAGCTCATCTGGCACGACACCCAGATTGACGCGAGCTTCCGTGGCGGTTCCCTCGGTGCCCTGGTGGAGCTCCGCGACAAGGACCTCAGGAGCGAGCTGCAGTCCCTGGACACGATGACCCAGAACTTCGCCGACCTGGTGAACGAGGTGCACAGCAATGCAATCGGCAAGAACAACGTGACGGGCCTGGACTTCTTTACCGAGCATCCGTTCGTGGAGAACACTAACGGCAACTATGACCGCAACGGGGACGGTGCGGTGGATTCCTCATATATATTCCGCATGACGGGATCGAACGCCCTGAGGCCTCAGGAGCAGATCGGCCTTGCGGGTACTATGACCTTCAGCGGCAAGCAGGGCGACATCACCGTGACCTATTATCCGACGGACACGGTCGAGGACGTGGTGAACCGCATCAATGACAGCGACGGCGAGGTCAAGGCTTACCTGGACAGGAACTCCAGGCTCGTCCTCAAGGCGACGACGGCGGAGGCAATCAGCAATCCCGACTTCGTCATCCGTCACGTGGAGGATTCTGGCATGTTCCTGACCGGCTACTCCGGCATTCTTTCCGGAAGCGGCGAGGCGGGGGCATACGACTGGAACCAGCCCGACGCGGTTAATTCCCTTGCCGGTGCCCAGTTTGCGGTTACCCCGATAATGCATCCCTCCGGCTACATCGTCGTCAATCCCGTGATTGCATCCGACGTGCAGTCCGTCGCGGCGGGCTTCGCGAACAACCAGGGCAGGGCCGATGCTGACGACGGGCGTGCGGCCGTGGAGATCGCCGCCATCCGCAACAGCAAGATGATGGTCGGCGGCGAGCGCACCTTCGACGACTACTTCGCCGATACGGTGACGAGGATCGGTCTCAAGGGCGAGCAGGCGGAGAACATGCTTGCCAGCCAGAAGGCGATAATGAACGACCTCCGCGACCTGCGCGACAGCATCTCCGGCGTGAACGTGGACGAGGAGCTTGCGGACATCATCAAATTCCAGTACGGATACCAGGCCGCCGCCAAGTTCATCAGCGTGCAGGACCAGCTGTTGAACACCCTGATAAACCGGATTGGCGTGTAAGGCGCGTTTAGGGGCATATAGGAACAGAGCACTTGGATAAGGAGTAAAAGGATATGGCAACAGGCAGAATCAGTTCGCAGATGAACAATGCGGACACGCAGTATTACCTCAGGAAGCAGGAGATCAGGCAGAACAAAATGAACAATCAGGTCGGAAGCCAGAGCCGCATCGGCTCCCTGCGCGACGACCCGATTGCGGTGGGCCATCTGGTCCGCTACCAGTCCTACCTTTCCCGCGTGAACCAGTTCGAGAAGAACGCCAAGACCCTTGCGGACAACTTCAAGGTCAGCGAGGGCTACATCAACTCCAACCTCCAGATTATGCAGAGGGTCCGCGAGCTTGCCGTCAGCGGTGCGAACGGGACCAACAGCAAGGAAGACCTCAAGAACATGGCGACCGAGGTCAACGAGCTGCTCAAGGAGATGATTCAGAATGCCAATGCCGTCGGACCGGAGGGCAACAGCCTCTTTGCTGGTACCCGCAGCAAGACTCAGGCATTTGACGTGCTTCTGGGCAACGTCCCAGGCGCGAACGAGCCCCTGATCAAGGAGGTCAAGTACCAGGGGAACATCGCCCTGAATTCCGTCGAGGTGGACGAGAACCAGTACATGAAGGTGGACAACAGCGGCAACCGCATCTTCTGGGCGGAGCCGCAGCGCGTGATGGGCAAGCGCGACCTGTCCGGCTGGACCAGCAAGGCAGACAGCGTGATAAACGTGGACGGCGTTGAGATACGGGTCAACCGGGGCGACAATGTGTATTCCCTCGTCGCCAAGATAAACGACAGCGGCGCGGCGGTCAAGGCGAGGATTGACCCGATTACGAACGGCCTGGACCTGGAGACGACCGACTCCCACCAGCTGTGGCTGGAGGACAAGAGCGGCACGGTGCTTGAGGACATCGGCTTCATCAAGGACAAGTCCCAGCTGCCGCCCTATAACTTGGGTACGAACGTCGTCTATTCGGGAGGCTCTGTGTTCGACACGGTGATAGCCCTTCGCGACGCGATGTATGCCGCAGATCAGGATGCAATCGGAAGCCGCGTCCTCGGTTCCATCGACGAGGGCATTTCCAACATGACGACCCGCCTTGCCAAGACGGGCAGCGACTACGAGCGGGCGGAGAACAACATCAGCCGCTCGCAGGTCAACGCGCTGAACGTCACCGCCATGGTCAGCAGGGAAGGGGACGTGGACATCACCAAGACGATAACTGACATGAAGATGCTGGAGCTGGTGAACCAGGCGACCTTGAGCAATGCGGGCAAGATGTATTCCACGAGCCTGCTTGACTATATGCGCTGATCGGGCTAGGGGAAAGCGATGCTGATTGAGACAAAGACGATGGGGAAGGTCGAGGTTTCTGACGAGCAGCTGATAAAGCTGCCCGCCGGGCTTTTCGGCTTTACCGATTATCACGGGTTTGCCCTGATAGACTGTCACGTGAAGCCCCTGATATGGATGCAGTCGCTCGAGGACAAGGACCTTGCCTTCCTCCTGCTGGATCCCTTCATCGTGTGCCCGGACTACGAGGCTGACATCGATGACTCTGAGCTTTCCAAGCTCGGCATAGCCGATCCCGCCGACGTGCTGCTCATGGCGATTATTACGGTGCCGAACGACGGCTCGCATATCACGGCGAACCTGCGCGGCCCCCTCGTGATAAACAAGAAGAGCCACGAGGGAATGCAGGTCATCCTTGAAGACAAGAAGTGGCCGATAAAGTTCGACGTGACTGAGGCCATGGATGCCGGGGAGGGCAAATAATGCTTATCCTGTCGCGCAAGGTCGATGAGAAAATCAAGATTGGCAATGACATCACCCTTACGATAATCGAGGTCAAGGGCGAGCAGGTCAAGATTGGCGTAGAGGCTCCCAAGAACGTCAAGGTTTTCCGTCAGGAGGTCTTTGAGGAAATCCAGAAGGAGAACAAGGACGCGGCCGCCGCCTCATCGGGCATTTCCGAGGAGGGGCTTTCCGCCCTCTTCAAGAAGACCGGGCGGGATTCCCGTCCGTGACCATGGTCTTTGGGTTCATGTTTGCTGACAAAAATCCCCCGCCATGCTGCGGGGGATTTTTGTTTCTGTCAGTCAGACGGTTAGTTTCCGGAGGTTGAAAGCACCGAGTACTGCGGTGTCGTGATGATTTCCGTTGCAACTGATCCCGGCCTTACGCCGTTCCACTTCTCAAGCTCCTTCATCTTCTCTTCGTGCGCCCAGGTCTCCCGCTGGATGGCGAGTGTGGCCTGGATGGCGGCATTCTTGGTCCGCATGGCCTCTGCCTCTGCCTCGGCGGCGACCTTGACGGCCTCCGCGTTCAGGCGCTCCGCCTCAAGCTTTGCCTGGGCCTCGACGACCTGCTTCTGGCTGTTCTGGTTGGCTATGGCAAGCTCCTGCTCCGCGATCTTGACCTGCTGGGCGGTCTCCATAGTCTGCTGGACGCGCTGGTTGTAGGAGTCCGGCCAGTCCCAGTTGTCCAGCGTCAGCTGTGTTATGTCGACCGGGGTGTCGTTGTCGGAGAGGGTCTTCTCCATGTCGGTCTTTACCTGCTTGATTATCTCGGAAGTGTTGGGGACCAGCTCGCTGATCGAATACTTTCCGATCGTTGCCTTGACCGAGTTGATGAAGGCGTTCTGCACCAAGCGGTCAACGTCGCCCGCGTGGTAACGCTTGACGATGTCGAGCATGCGGCTCTCGTCGTACTTGTAGTTGACGATGGAGGTGACGCCGATTTCCTGCAGGTCCTTGGAGACCGCTGCGTCCGATCCGACCGCTATGACAATCTTTATCTCCTTGGGGCTGATGGAAAGGCGGGTTATCGTCTGCCCGATGGGAGATTTCATGTGGAATCCTGGCTGCATGACCTCCTTTGCTTCTCCCCAGGTCGCGAGGACACCCCTCTCGTTGGAGCTTATCGTGTAGGCTGTCCCGTTTACCAGGGCAATGGCGATGATGACCACCACAACCAGTGCTATCCATTTTCCAAATTTTTTCATGTCTTTCTCCTGTTCTTCTGTATTGGAATCGTTGGATACAGCAAAACATACGGGAAAAAAGCGTTTTCGTCTATAAGGAGAAGACAGAAAATGCTTTATTTTTTCTTGTATTTGTGCTATCGTTCCCCATCATGCCCATTGAAAAGAGATTCGACTCACTGATACTCGATATTGACGGGACCATCTGGAATACGACGGACATCGTTGCCGGAGCCTGGAACCATGCCATAGCGCGGTCAGGCTTTCAGGCACCGCCGGTCAACGGGAAGCTCCTGCAGAAGGAGTTCGGAAAAACGATGGACGTGATAGCCCGCGACCTGTGGCCGGAGCTTACGGGCGGGCAGCAGGGACAGCTGATGCGGCTGTGCTGCGAGGAGGAGCAGAAGGCTCTCAGGGCGAACGAGGCTGACATAACGTATCCCGGGGTCAGGGACTGCGTGCGCGGCCTGTCGGCCCGGATTCCGGTCTTCGTCGTCAGCAACTGCCAGGACGGCTACATCGAGCTTACCCTGTCCAAGACGGGGCTTTCGGACTGCGTGAAGGACTATGAGTGCTTCGGCAGGACGGGGAAGGGCAAGGCGGACAACCTCCGGGACCTTGTACGGCGGAATTCCCTCGCTGCCCCGGTCTACGTCGGGGATACGCAGGGGGATGCCGATGCCTGCGCGGAGGCGGGCGTTCCCTTCATCTGGGCGGCATACGGATTCGGGACTGCCGGCTCGTATGTGGCCAGGCTGGACAGCTTTGACGGGCTTCTGGAGTTTTTTTAATGGGGGAGAAGATGCTTTATATTTTCGATATGGGAGGGGTCGTCACGAACGACGCGTATATCCGGCCCCGGATTTGCTCGGTGCTCGGGATAAGCGAGGCCGACTACAAGCGCTACTGCGGTCAGGGCGGCAGGAAGGAGGATGACCTGCTCGCGCTCGCCAGTGACGGGCTTTTGGATGCGAAGGGATTCTGGAAGGAATTCTCCAGGAGGTCCGGGATAGAGGTCAAGACCGACTGGCTGCACTGGATTTTCCACCCGTCCGTCAACGAGGAGATTCGTTCCCTTGTCGGGGAGCTCCGCCGCTCGGGGAACCGTGTCGTATGCGGGACCAACACCATAGAAAGCCACTACCGGAACCATGTGGAGAACGGGGACTATGCCCTGTTCGACCAGACCTACGCCTCCTGCCTGATGGGGGTCTCAAAGCCCGACCCGGATTTCTGGCGGATTATCCTGACGGCGGAGGACATGGACGCGAAGGATGCGGTGTTCACGGATGACAGGCAGGAGAACGTCGATGCCGCGGCTTCCCTCGGGATCCGCTCGATTCTCTTCCGGTCGGCGGCTGAGCTCCGCAAGGAGCTGCTTTCGGCAGTTTCCTGAAAAAAATAAGGAAAAAATACAAAATAATCTGTACAAAAGCTGGAAATGTGCTATACTTACTTCAATCGGAGAAGAAACACTTTTCTTACTAGGAGTATTAAAGATGAAAAAGCTTCTTGCTTTGTTTGCCGTCGCGGTCGTCAGCATCGCCGGTGCCTTCGCTTTTGATTTCCCCTCTGCCCTGAGGGGAACTTGGGTCGATGAGGCCTATGATGCGGACTGGACTTTCAAGACCAACAACACGATTGTCCTTTCCTACCACAGCACGGGTGCTGTTATCTTCACGTTCGATGAGAGCAACATGAAGAACATTCGCACCTCCCTTGAGAGCGATGCGCTCGGTGGAGTTGGAAACCAGTCCGTCGTGCTCCAGTTCCGCTGCGACGAGACCCACCGCGACTACAAGTTCGTCCTGCCCATGACCCCCAAGCCACCGATGAAGATTGATTTTGCCCCCGACTGGACCAAGTGGCACTATATCTCCACCTTCCCGTTGGTGAGCGCCGGGGCTGAGTAAGGCTTCAGGTCTTTCTTGCTTTTGAGTAAGGCATCGGCAGTTCGTGCCGGTGCCTTTTTTTTGTCACCGAGAACAGAGGTTTCTTATGTATTCAAAGAACGATGCCGCCCCCCGCCCCCCGATGGGCTGGAACTCCTACGACTACTACAACACGATGGTCAATGAGGCGCAGGTAAGGGCGAATGCCGCCTACATGGCGGAGAACCTGAAGGAATTCGGCTGGGAGTATGTCGTCATAGACATCCAGTGGTCGGACCCCGATGCGGGCAAGCAGAACCCCGACGTGCAGTACATCCCCTTCAGCCATTTCTGCCTGGACGAGTTTTCCCGGCAGGTCCCCGCCCCGAACCGCTTCCCCTCAAGCGCGGGCGGCAAGGGCTTCGGGCCCCTCGCAGACTACGTGCACGGACTGGGGCTCAAATTCGGCATACACATCATGAGGGGCATCCCCCGCCGGGCCGCCCATGAGCACATGAAGCTTCTGGGGACGGACGCTACTGCGGACAAGATAGCGAATCCCTTCAGCATCAGCCGCTGGAACGGGGACATGTACGGGGTGGACATGAGCAAGGATGGGGCCCAGGCCTACTACGACAGCATCTTTGCCCTTTATGCCTCCTGGGGGGTGGATTACGTCAAGGTCGATGACATCTGCAACACGAACATGTACCCGCACGACCCCTATTCCGCAGAGAAAGAGGTGGAGGCAATCGCGCGGGCAATAGAAAAATCGGGCCGCCCCATGGTCCTCAGCCTGAGCCCGGGGCCTGCGGTGATTGAGAAGGCCTGGCATCTGGAAAAATATGCCAACATGTGGCGGATCACCGATGATTTCTGGGATGACTGGCAGCTGCTCAAGGCGATGTTCGAGAGATGCGAGGTATGGCAGAAGCACGTCGGCGGAGGAAACTGGCCTGACTGCGACATGCTGCCCTTCGGCAAGCTCGGCTGGGGCTGGGGCAAGGAACGGACCAGCCGCTTCACGCGCGAGGAGGAGCGTACCATGCTTTCCCTCTGGTGCGTTTTCCGCAGCCCCCTGATGATAGGCACCGACCTGCCCCAGCTGGACGATGAGGTCAGGGCCATGCTGACCAACCGGGAGATTCTCGCCGTCCACTCCTCTGGCCAGGGGGCTTTCCAGCTGATGCGGGATGAAACTCAGTGCGTCTGGGTCAGCTACGGGGGCGGATGTCCTGCCCGGGGGCAGACGGTTTATGCCGCGCTTTTCAACCTGTCCGACAAGGACGGAGAAGTCTCCGTTCCGTTGAAGGATATCCCGGGAATCGATGAGGGGGCAAGCTATGCTGTCCGCGATTTATGGCAGGGAAAAGAACTCTTCCCCCTGTCAGGAGGGGCTGTGCTGTCTTTGGAGCTTAAGGCGCATGATGCGGCTGTCCTGAAGCTGTCATAGGAGCGGGGTAGGGCGGGGGCTCAGTCCCCCTCCCTTACTCATCTTCCAGCTCGGGGATTCGTTTCTTCAGGCTGGTCATGAACTGGTCGCCGGTCACGTCCTGCCTCAGGCAGATGAAGATGCAGTTCTCGCCGGCTATCGTGCCTATGATTTCTTCCATGTTGAATGCGTCCAGGGCCTGGGACACCGAGTCTGCGTGCCCGCCGAAGGTCTTGATTACGACGATGTTCCCGCTGAACTCAATGCTGACATAGCCGCGCAGGAAGTCCTGCACGTAAATCTGCTCGCTTTCCCGCCCCTCGTCGTCATCGGGCAGGGTGTACACGTAGCCCGAGTGCCCGTCCGAGACCTTGCCGACCTTCAGGAGCTTGAGGTCGCGTGAGAGCGTCGCCTGGGTCACGTCGAACCCGTCCTTCTGCAGGTAGCCCAGAAGCTCTTCCTGACTTTCAATCCTGTAGTTCTTTATAAGCCTGCGAACCGTCTTCAGCCTGGAGAGCCGCTCTTTCACGTCATGTCCTCGTCAGTTATGCGGCATTCTAAAAAACCGGTGGAAGCGGTTTTTTAGGGATGCGTTTATGCACATTATGTATATTTATGCATTTTTAGTCAAGTGGTGCACGACAGCGTGCAGTTATAAGTGCAGGGTGCGTGCAGTTATAAGTGCAGGGTGCGTGCAGTTATAACTGCAAGGTGCGTGCAGTTATAAGAGCAGATGGCGTGCACTTATTAGGTCGATTTATATGAAAAAGAAGCTCTACCACTAGACAAAAGCCACAAATAACGTAAAATAGGAAGGTATGGCGAGCGCGAAGGATCAGATACGGCAGTTTTTCTCCAACCCCGTGTTCTTGTCATGCGTGTTCAGCTGGTTCTGCGCTCAGCTTATCAAGACTCTCATAAAGCTCTTTTCCGGCAAAATCCACAGCGTCCGGGAGCTCTTTGAGCTGATGTTCTGGCGGACGGGCAGCATGCCGTCAAGCCATTCTGCCTTGGTCTCCACCCTCTGCACGACGATAGCATTCCGTTCCGGGCTGAACAGCGATGTGTTCCTGTTGTCGCTCGGGCTTTTCATGATTACCATCCGTGATGCGGTCGGGGTCAGGCGGGCCAACGGCATACAGGCCAAGGAACTGAACAGGATTGGCCGGATGCTGAAGGAGAAGGGGATTATGGACTTCAAGCCCATAAAGGAAGTTCAGGGTCACACCCCCGCCGAGGTCGCCATAGGCTGCCTGCTGGGCTTTTTCATAGGGATTGCGTTCAGCGAGCTGTAGCTATGGTATTAAGAAAGTTTCTGAGGAATATGCTCGACGGCAAGAACATTCTTTTTCTTGCTTTCATGATCGTAAGCTCCGTAATTCTCTTTGCCGCACGGAGCGTGTCCGTCTCGCAGATTTGGAAGGGCTACCGCGTCCTCTATGTCCCTGTCTCCGTTTCCGAGGAGTCGGTCCTCGCCATCCTGTCCGAGGCTGGTTGCCGTGACGTGATAAGCCGGTCGGCGCAGCGGGTTCCCCTTTCCTCCAAGTTTTTCGGCAGCATAATCAGCCCCTCCGGCTATCTGGAGGACAGGATGGGTTATTTCCGCGACGCTGACGGGGACTACAATCTCTTTTATATACCCGATGGCTATGAGAAGGAGAGCGAGGCCGCTGCCAGCCGCCTGGTCAAAGAGCAGCACCTGAACGCAGGGCTGGACGCGAAGGAGAGCTATCCCTTCCTCGTGCCTGTCATCGTGCTTGTCCTCTATGTCTTTCTCCTCGTGATTTCCCTGAAGCGGTCGTACTTTGCCTTGCCCGCGCTTTTCCCCCTCCTGCTCTCGTTCTCCCGGCCCTTCTACCCGGTTGCATGCGGCTGCTGCTTCCTCCTGTTCGCCGTTTTCCTCGTGAACAGGATTTGGGGCAGGAAGGGGGCCGTCGCGTGCGTGTTCGGGAATTTCTACGTGGATTCCCTGCTGCTGCTTGCGTTCCTGCTTTTCCTTGCGCAGTCACCGGACTGCCTGGCCCTTGCCCTTCTGGTCCTTGCGTCATCCGCATGCGCGGTTCTCTTTTTGCGGGAGCTCAAGGTCATAAAGGACAGGAACAGCTCCTTCACCTACAGCCTCATATTTTCGGCACGGCAGATTCCTATCCTGTCGCTAAGGACGGCCCGCTACCTGCTCTGCCTCGCTATCCCGATGTTCGCGTTCCTCCTGCTGTTCATTTTCTCGGCCAAGTTCTCCCGGTCCGTCTCCGCGTCCGGCATTCTCATGCCGAGCCCCATGCAGGCCCAGGCTTCCTCCGGGGATGGAGAGGGGCTTCCCCTTGGCGGGGCGGTGCTGCCCAACGCGGAGGATTATTTCCGCTGGGCCTGGGGGGTGATTTCGTATCCGTATATCAACCTCAACGGCCTCTCCGCCTCCTCCCCCGTGCAGGAAGGGGACAAAATCATCCTGCCCCGTTACGAGGAGAACGACAAGGGAATCCGGCGCAAGGACGAGGCCGTGCTGACATACAACAATTCCTTCCGTAAGGACATGGAGAAGCTTGTCTCCTCCCTGGACTACCCGGCCGTCGAAGGGCTCCTTAAGGCGCAGGACCGGAACGTGCTGGTCATGTACTCGGCTGCGACGCAGTCCTCCGGGAAAAAAAGCGATGTGTTCAATTTGATAGTGATAGTCTTATCTCTGAGCGTGCCGGTCATGCTGTGCACGGTCTTTTATTCTTTCAACAGGAGCAGGTCATAGGACATGAAAACCGTAAGCAAGCTGGCTCTTTCTTATAGGACCCGTTTCCCTGACAGTCTCTCCCCCTTCCTGCCGAAACGCTTTGTCGTTCCTTTCAACCAGCTTTCGGACAAGCGCTACAAATGCCTGGTCAAGGAAGGCGAGCCGGTCATGGAGGGGCAGCTCATAGCCTTCCCGATGAAGGATGACGGAAGCGAGGAGGCCGCCGTCAATTCCCCTGTCCCCGGTGTCGCAGGTCCTGTCGTCAAATGCAGGCTCCCGAACGGGAGGATGGGGCAGGGGCTCGAGATAAACTTGTCAGGCTCCTTCAGTTTCCTCGGCAAAAGCGAGGAAGCCCGGGACTGGAAAGCCGTGGGGCAGGACGACGTGCTCAAGCTGCTCCTTGCCAAGGGGGTGGTCAACACCTTCGACGGCTGTGCGTCCTTGGTCTCCCAGATCTCCAGCTGCCGGGAGAAGGGCGGTGGCTTTCTGGTCGTCCGCCTTTTTGACGAGGATCCCAGCCGCTGCACTGACAGTTTTATCGGCAGTAAGCATACCCGCGAGGTCGCGGAGGGGGCTTCCATACTCGCCTCGATGATGAATGCTCAGGGAATCGTGTTCCTCCTGCCCAAGAATGGCGGGGTGTCCATCGAGAACAAGTTTGTCAGCGATTTTGCAGTCCTGACCCTGGAGCTTGATGACAGCAAGTACCCCTGCGGCTTCAAGGAGAACATCATCCGCACGGTGAGGAAATACGTCCGGAACACCCAGTCCGAGTACTTCGGCGGAATAAACGGCAACTCCCTTTTCGTCGATTCGGGGACGCTCCTCAACGTATACGGGGCAATCGTGCTGGGGAAGCCCGTCATAGAAAGCTTCGTCGAGGTGAAAGGCTCCTGCCTCATGTCCTCCGCCATTTTCAAGGTCAGGCACGGCACGAGCATCGCTGACCTGGCGAGGCAGTGCGGGGGCTTCAAGACAAAACCTGAGCGTGTCGTCGTCAACGGCATGCTGTGCGGCACCATGCTTTCCGACTTCGATGTTCCCATAACGAAGTCCGTCAAGTCCCTGACCTTCATCTCCGGTGCGCAGATGTACAATCAGGATTTCACCGCCTGCATACGCTGCGGCAACTGCCGTGGGGTATGCCCCGAGCAGCTGTTCCCTGACGTCCTCGCGGGCCCGGTGATTTTCGATGTCCCGGATGACGGCTGTTTCAGCGAGAGCAAGGCCCTCTGCTCCGGGTGCAGGCTCTGCAACGCGGTCTGCCCCTCCCATATACCGCTCGCGCAGATAATATCCCTTTTGAAGAATGAGGAGGGCGTATGAGCCTTAAGAACAAAAGCGTCTTGCAAAGTCCGTATATATATGTCTCGCCATCCACGAGGACAGTCCTGTCGGTGATGATCTGCCTTCTGCTGCCTCAGGTGGCGATGCTTTTCCTGACCCGCTCCTATTCGTCCCTGTTTGTCCTGCTTGCCTCAGTCCTCGCCTCCCTGCTGGCGGAGGCCTTGTACGGCATCGGGAAGAGGCCCTCCGTGGTCAACTGGCTGGTCGCCCTGCTCCAGGGGCTTCTGGTCGGCTTCCTGCTTCCCGCGACATACCCGCCGGCCGCCGTCTTCATCATCTGCTTTTTTGCTGTCGCGGTGGGGAAATATGCCTTCGAGGGATTCGCCGCCTCTTGGATAAACCCGGTCGCGCTCGCCGTGGCCGCCGCCTATTTCATCTATGCCTGCCCCTTCCCGGCGTTCGGGGGGGACCTCTCCCTCTTCCGGGAGAAGAACGCCGCGCTCAGCATGATACGGGACGGGCAGTTCGCCATGTCCCCGATGGACTCGATCGTGACTGACTTCCTGAACAGGAACGTTTTCCGCCGCTTCGGAATGGAGATTCCTGACGGCTACGTCTCGCTGTTCTGGGATTCAGGCTCCCCCATCCCGGCATTCCGATTCAACCTGCTGAATCTTCTGGCGTCGCTGGTCCTCTTTTCCGGGGACATGCTGGGCCTGCTCGTGCCTTTCTCCTTCTGCCTCTCATACGGCCTGCTCGTCCGCTTCGTCCCCATCTCGTATCTGGCGGGGATGCAGATGTACGGGGACATCTTCCTCGCTTTCCTGACGAGCGGCGTGCTTTTCTCTACCCTGTTCGTCCTGCAGTGGTTCGGGACAACTCCCTTCACCGCGTGGGGAAAGCTTCTTTACGGCCTGTGCGCGGGCATTTTCTCTTACGTGATACTTGGCTACGGGAATTCCTCGGTCGGCTATGTCTTTGTCGTGCTCGTGATGAACTTCATCTCCATATTCATCCAGGGATTTGAGATGCGCAGCATGAAGTCTTTCTATAAAAAAACGATTCGGCCCCGCCTTGAGGCCCTGAAGGAGGTTCAGTCGGTATGAGCGAAATGCCAGGTGAAGAGACAGACGGTTCTGCGGACTGGACCGGCTCGGGCGACATGCTGCTCGTCTACAAGAAGCAGTTCATTCAGTTCGGAATTTTTATAGCCTTCCTCGTCGTGCTCTTCGCGGTCACGGCTGTTTTCGCGGCCCTCTCATCCTCGGCTGTCAGACGCGGGCTGGGGGACAGCGTCCGTGCGGCCCTCGACAGCAACGGATACGAGGACGTCATGCTGGAAGCCCCCTGCGAGATTCAAGGCCCCCTGTCGGTCACCGCATCGGCATACACTGTTTCGGGCTCCGGCTATTCCTATGCGGTCATCCTCCGGATAACGACGATGGCCGGTCCCGTCCCTGCCGTCTTCCTCTATGACGGCACATCCGCCAAAGCGGACTTCCTCTGCTACCTTTCCCTGAGCAAGCGGGTGGAGCGGATGCTTCTGGACAGCACCCGTCATTCCCTCATAGAGTACTGGGCCGTGAGGCTGCCCGAGATGCTTTCCGTACCCAAGGAGGAGGTTTCGCAATGAGAACATACAGGATGGAGAAGGAAGCTTCCTTCGGCTTCATGCTCTCGTCGTTCGCCCTGGTCATTCCCTTCCCGGGCCGCCTTGCCTATGGTATACTGCTCGTCATCCTGCTGAACGTGCAGGTTCTTTCCATCAGCTTCTTCCGGAGGCTGGTTGAGCTGCTTCACCTGGACGACCTGCTCTCGGTCCTGACGGCCGCCATGCTGATCTGCGAGAGCATCATTTTCAAGCAGATTCTCGCCCTTTACTCGCCCCTCATGGCGCTGACCCTTTCTTTTGCCATATACCTTCCTGCGGTCTCCTCCTTTGTCATATCCCGCCTGCGTCCCTCCGACTCGGGCCTGGACAGCCGGGGCGAGGTGAAGGACAAGCTCGGCCAGTCCCTGTCTTTCTCGGCCCTCTCCCTCCTGTTCTTCCTGATACGGGATGTCCTGGGCTACGGAACGCTGACCCTGCCCGGCAGGAAGGGGCTTCTCTGCCTGAACATCCTGTCACAGAGCGAGGATGCCCATGTCGGTGTGTTCCTTGCGTCCATCCCGGGCGCGATCCTGCTCGTGACCGTCTCGTTTATTCTGGTCTGGCAGACCCGCAGGAAATTTGATTCGCTCGGAGGTGCCTCAGATGATGGCGTTGCTTGAGCTTCTGTATTACGTGGCGTTCACGAGCGTCGTCTTTGTGTACGGGCTGGGGATAAACCGCGCCATGACGATAAGCGAGCATCCCCGCAAGCTGTTCAACGGCGCGCTCAAGATGTTCATCAGCGTGAGTTCCTCCACGGCGATCAGCTATCTGGTCGCGGGCGAGGTCCTCGCGCCGGTTCACCTGGCTGAGCTGTACCCCCTCATTGCCGTCCTCGTGTTCTCCACCATCTCCATCTTCATCGAGTCGGTCGTCAGGATTACGACCAAGAAGAGCACTGCCGAGTACACCGCGTCGATTCTATCCGTCCTTCTCGGGGTAGGGGAGGGGGCTTCCGTGCTTGAGGCAGTCCTGATTGCCTGTTTCTGCGTGATTTCCTTCCTCTTCGCCATCCTGGTACTCTATATGCTCAGGAAGAAATTCTACAACAAGCTTGGGCTTGTCCTGATCAGCATCTCCGTCATACTCCTGACCCTGCATTTCGTCGATGTGTCATGGTTCTCATTCTTCGGGGAGGTAAAATGATTTTTTCAATCCTCATGACGCTCCTCGTCCTGTTCAGCGTCGCCTGCGTCCTGTTCTTCATTTTTTACCTCCTGCTTCCGTCCCTGAACGCCCAGAAGGTCAACACGTCCAACCCCCTTTTCTCCGAGCAGGAGTTCCAGGCCCCGCCGCAGACCCAGAAGGAGAAGCCTTCCAAGAGGGCTGTCGTCCTTTGTTCCCGGAATCACGGCATGGGTGCGAACGGGGATGGTTACCGGGGGCTTCCGGACTGTTCTTTTTATGAGTCCCAGTTCGAGACTCAGGGGGAATGCAAGTATGGCTGCATAGGACTCGGAAGCTGTGCCAAGGCTTGCTCCCGGGGCGCAATATCGATTATTAACGGTACAGCCGTCGTCAACGCGTTCTGCGTCGGATGCGGGGACTGCCTCAGCAAATGCCCGCGCGGCCTGATAAAGCTCGTGGACCGCTCGTATTCCCAGGGGGTCTCCTGCAATGCCTACACCATGTGGGGCGGCTCCTACGACGAGAAGTGCGGTCAGTTCGACTCCAGCCTGGATTTGTCCTCCGCGGGTGCCGTGAAGCCCAAAAGCTATGCCTTCTGGAACGGGCTGTACGGGCTGTTCCACCGGGGATAATACATGGGCGAGACAAACATCTGCCTGGGGCTTTCCGTGCGCGGATACCTTTCCTCCTCCGGGGCAAGCATGGAGGAGGACTATCAGGAACTGCTAAAGCCTTTTTTCTCTTTCCTGTATGCGAACCCTTCGGTCCTCTTTTCGTTCGCTTTCTCAAGCACGCTCCTTTTATTCCTGGAGAAAGAACATCCGGAGTCGCTTGAGATACTGAGGGAGCTGTATGTCCGCCGGCAGTTGGAATTCATGGGGAGCGCATACCACGACCCCATGCTGCCCCTGCTCTTTCCTACGGACAGGACTTCCCAGATAGAGAAGATGAACAGCATGATCCGGTCCCTTCTGGGCAAACGCCCGAGGGGCATGGTGCTTCCGGGAAGCGTGTGGGACTATTCCCTCGTGACGAGCCTCAGCTCATGCGGCATGGAGTATGTGTTCCTTGATTCCACCCTGGTCCCGTCATCGTCACGTTCCTTTTACCCGCTCATAACGGGCGGCATGGGAAAGAGCCTGAAAGTCCTCTGCGTCCATTCGGGTCTTGCCCCGGACTTTGACGGCGGGGAGGAGCCGGCCGCATGGCTTTCCCGCATACAGAAGTCTGTCTCCAGGTCCCCTGCGGTCAGCGGGGGAGGGGATGACAGTCCTGTGGTCGCGGTGACCTTTGACCTTCCTGCCTTCAGGAAGTTCTTCACGTCCCCTTTCTTTGACTATGTCAAGGGCAGTTTCACGGAGCCGGATGACGGGAAGTACCAGGGAGTCCGCTTCACCTTGCCGCAGCTTTACTTAAAGTCCGCCAGGACATTCATACCGGCTTACATACCGGCGGGCATGAACTGGAGCATGGCACGCTGGTCCAGGAAGCCTTTCGAGTCATGCGAGAACAGGAGCCGCTTTCCCCTGACGGTATATGACTACCTGAACTGCTACAAGTCGAGCGGCTGCCTCTACGACAGGATGATGTACATCAGCATGGTCCTTGCCCAGGGGCATGGCGGCGACAAAATCCAGAAAAAGCTCGCGAAGGAGAAGCTCTGGGAGGCGCAGGGCATTGAGAACTATGTCTCCCTGCCGTCAGGACTCCCTGCGTCATCCGAGCGGAGGCAGGAGGCATTCAGGCTCCTGAACGAGGCGGAGCTCATAATCAGGCAGGAGGGGACGCAGCGGGCATCAATCGTCTCCTACGATTACAACCGCGACGGGCTGGGCGAGTATGTGTGCAGCATGAGGAACCTCCGCCTTGTCATAACGAGGCTTGCCGCCCAGATTGTGGAGCTGGACAATATATCCAAAGGATGCAACTATGCCTCAAGCCTTTCCCGCATAGCCGCCTTTGACGGGAAGGACGACGGATACACCAGGGGCTTCTTCACCGACCATTTCTTTGCGTCCGGGGCCATAGACGGCTACAGCATTTCCCTTGATGCCGGGACGGATGTTTTCTCAAAGATTCTCTTTGACGAGAAGAAGCTGGACTCGCGGCGGAATGAAATCCTCCTGTCATCCAGGGTGTGCCTTCCCGGTTCCAGTGCGCCCGTCGAGCTGCTGAAAAAATATACCGTGCTTGACGACGGCCTGTCCATCCAGTACATACTCAGGAACGACGGCGACGAGCCCCTCCTCGGCACATTCGTAGTCGAGTCCAACTTCGCCCAGACCTGCTTCTCCAAGAAGGCTGGCTTCCAGTACTCATGCGAGCTGGTGCTGGACGGTGAGACCCGCGTGCTCGATACCCAGAGTCCGTTCAGGTCTGACGGCCATGTCTCCGCGCTCAGGATTACGGACCTGCACGACAAGATGCAGTTCAACTTTGAGCCCAATGAGGAGGCGGGCTTCATTGCGGACACGATTGTTTTCAGAAGGCCGGATGCCTACAATTCCATAAGTGAGGACTCAAGGACCCTCGTCACGTCCTTCTTCTGGAACGTGGACCTGCCTTCCGGCATGTCCGTGGAGAAGAACATCAACTTCTCGGTCACGAGCGTGAGGAGCAGGAAGAAAAACTCCTCACCGTCCCTTTAGTTTCTTCATTATCTTGCGGAAGAAAAAAGCCCGCGCCTTTTCCGCCAGTATGTAGCAGCGGTAGGTGAAAGGCTTCAGCGGCACGTCGAAGCTGCCGGGCCGGTGCACTATCTTGCCGCCGAAGCCGGTCTTGAAAAGGTAGAGCCCGTGCATCGGGTGATTCTCGTCGCCTGTGGGCGGCATCCCGTAGAAGTCATAGCAGGGAGAGCCGTATGCTTTCGCATCCCGTATTGCCGTCCATTGCAGGAGGTATGCGGCCATCAGGTTCCGCTTGACGTTGCCGCTTGCCCCGTAAAGGTATACGGCCTCACGCGGGCAGAAGAGCGTGATTATCCCTGCTAGGTAGTCGCCCTCGTGCTTGGCCAGGTAGAGGGAGACAAGGGGCCTTTTGCCTCCGTCCCCCGCCCCTGACTCATTCAGGCTGCGGCTCCGTCCGATCAGGTCAAGGTAGTATTCTTTTGCATGGAAGCTCACGCCGTCGCGCTCTGAGGTCAGCTCGAAGAGCCGGTAGAATTCATCGAATTTCTTTGCGAAGTCAGCCTCGCCCCCATGATAGCAGGAGACTTCCACCCCCTTCTTGGCGGCGAGCCGTATGTTGTAGCGCCACTTGCTTTTCATCGCGGCGAGTATCTCATCCTCGCTTTTCTTCAGGTCAAGTATCGTCGTGTCGGGGGGCTGCACGGCGACGGGCGAGACGCGGAGGGGGAGTTTTTTCTCCCGGGCGAGACTTTCCGTCTCCCGCACGTACTGATCGCGCCCGCCTATGTCCTCGAAGTCGATCGGGCAGTCATAGCGGACGAAGATTGTGTCGGCGGGAAGAACAGGCCGCATCCCCTTTGCGATGCCGCAGAGGCGGGCCAGGTATGCCCCATGGTTTTCCCCCTCATGCGGCTCCGGGGCCATAGGTATGTAAGCGAGGCTTGCTTTCTTGATTTTGAGCGAGAAAGTCCGCGTCAGGACGGAGAGGC
>JAFSSU010000174.1 GCA_017450845.1 Treponema sp. | reverse complement strand
GGGTTGGTGGAGTTTCCGGTGATGGAAACGTCAACGTCCTCGTGCCACATGATTGCGACACCCTCGCGCACGTCATCCGCACCGTAGCACTTGACGATAAGGCGGTCGGGGTTGGAACCGTAGGGGATTTCCTTAACAACCTTCAGAGCCTTGTCAGTTCCCTCGCCGTTGAAGTAGTCGAACTCGGTCTGCACGTATGTGAAACCGTTGATGCGGCTGATGATTTGGGCGGCATCCTTTCCGAGGCCGTTCAGGATGACGCGGAGCTTGTTCTTGCGAACCTTGTTTGCGTTGGCGGCAATCTTGATCGCGCCCTCAGCGGCGGCGAAGGACTCGTGGCCTGCCAGGAAGGCGAAGCACTGGGTCTCCTCGGAAAGCAGGCGAGCACCGAGGTTTCCGTGTCCAAGGCCGACCTTGCGGTCATCGGCGACGGAACCGGGGAGGCAGAATGCCTGCAGGCCCTTTCCGATGTTGGCGGCGGCGGCAGAACCGGACTTGTCGCCGGTCTTCTCCGCTTCCTTGATGGCGATCGCAGAACCGAGGACATACGCCCACTTGGCGTCCTCAAAGCAGATCTGCTGGGTGGACTGGCAGATGTCATAGGGGTCGAATCCCCTCTTCTTGCACAGCTCGCGGGCCTCGTTCAGTCCGGCCTCGCCCTCTTTGAATCCATACTCTTTCAGAGCCTTATTCACCTGGGGAATGCGGCCTTCAAAATCTTCAAACAATGCCATAGTATCTATTCCTCCGGTTTACTCTTTGCGCGGGTCGATGAGCTTGACCATGCCCTGATCGGCAGTCACGCGGCCGTAGTGGGTGCGGGCCTTCTCAATCGCCTCTTTGGGCTCAACGCCAGCCTTGAGGCCGTCCATCAGCGTTCCGATGTTGATGCAGTTGTAGCCGATGATCTGTCCGTCCTTGTCGACGGCGCAGGTCTCAACGTAGCCCTCGGTCATCTCCAGGTAGCGGGGACCGGTCTTGCGGGTAGCGAACATCGTTCCCACCTGGGAGCGCAGGTTCTTGCCAAGATCCTCGAGGGAAGCGCCGACCTTGAGTCCGCCCTTTGAGTACGCCGACTGGGTGCGGCCGTAGACAATCTGCATGAAAAGCTCGCGCATGGCGGTGTTGATGGCATCGCAGACGAGGTCGGTGTTCAGAGCCTCGAGCAGGGTCTTTCCGATCAAAATCTCGGAGGCCATAGCCGCCGAGTGGGTCATGCCGGAGCATCCGATGGTCTCGACGAGGGCTTCCTCGATGATGCCGTCCTTCACGTTCAGGGTGAGCTTGCATGCTCCCTGCTGGGGTGCGCACCAACCGATTCCGTGGGTGAACCCTGACACGTCCTCGACTTTCTTAACCTTGACCCACGCGCCCTCCTCGGGAATCGGGGCCGGTCCATGATATGCGCCCTTAGCCAGGGGACACATATGCTCCACTTCTGCAGTGTACGTCATGTAATATTCTCCTATATTAAATGAGATTAATGCAACGAGGGGGGAATGTCAAGGCAAACGGCAGGGGCCTCCACTTGCCCAAAGGGGCGTTTCGCTCTATACTCAGTATAAAGAATCCACAAAAAAATCCCGACCGGAGGTACACAATGTTCGACAGAGTTGAATACAAAAGGATAGCGAAGCGGCAGCTCCAAGGCAGGTGGGCGACACCGGTGTTGGCGACGCTCAGCGTCATGGCGGTCATACTGATTATCAATGCCCCCCAGATAGTGGAGTCCATAAAGGAATCTGCCGATGACGGAACGCACGGAATCTCTTACGGCTTCAACTTAGGCTACGGCATCTCGACCGAGAACCTCATAGGGCTCGCCCTGATCGGAATCAGCGGCATCCTGAACCTCGCCTACACCAAGCTCTTTGTCGACATGTGGAAGACGAGGGACCCGGTGCCGTTCTCAGCCTTCACGTCGGCATTCTCCCACTGGCTCAAAGGTGCCCTCTCCATGTTCTGGATGTACCTCTGGGTTTTCCTCTGGAGCCTGCTCTTCTTCATTCCCGGTATCGTCAAGGCATACGCTTACTCGCAGATGTTCTTCATCATCGCGGAGAACCCCAAGATCGGCGTGCGCAAGTCGATGCGGCTGAGCCTGGAGATAACGAGGGGCTACAAGGGCGACCTCTTCGTCATGGACATGAGCTTCCTGGGCTGGATAATTCTGAGCTCGCTGACCGGCGGGCTCCTGCTCCTCTACGTCATGCCCTACATGCAGATGTCCAAGACCAACGCATACAAGATGCTCAAGTCCATGGCAATACAGTCGGGCCGGGTCAAGCCGGAGGACTTCGGTCCCCAGGAGCAGGACGGGCAGGCGGCTCCAGCCCAGCCGGAAGCATACACCGGCACTGACGGCAATGTGACCGGCGGCTGGGACACATCCGCGGCGGAGGACGCCGAGACGCACGAGGCCGCCCCGGACACGGACAGCGTGATCCAGCTTCCGCCCGCCGGCGACGACGGCACGAACTAAGGACCAAAAGGAGTTTTTCATGAAAAAGAACAAGGGACCCGCCATATTCATCGCCGTGATAGTCATTGCGGCGGCCCTGTCGGCATTCAGGATAGTCCGATCATTCACGGGGGAATCGGACGGGGGAAGCAGCTATTCCTCCGGGAACGGGAAGTCCGTGTTCAAGGACTTCCCCAACTTCGACTTTGGCCTGGGAGGCAGCAAGAAGAGGCCTTCCCGCAACACCCCCTACATAGCCCGGCTCTACATCACCGGCACGATCCAGGAGGCCGGGGAGACCTACAACCAGCAGTGGCTCATGGACACCATAGATGCGCTCGATAACGACAAGAACAACCTTGCCATAGTCCTCTACATAGACTCTCCGGGAGGCTCTGTCTACGAATCCGATGAGACCTACCTGCGCCTGCTCAAGTATGCGGAGAACAAGCCCGTCTACGCCTACTTCGCCTCCATGGCGGCGAGCGGCGGATACTACATCGGATGCGCGTCCAAGTACATCATGGCGAACCGCAACTGCTGGACGGGCAGCATCGGTGTCATCGCCGGGCAGTTCATAGACCTGACCGGGCTCATGGAAAAGTACGGGGTCAAGTCCAAGACCATACACTCCGGCAAGAACAAGATTATGGGCAGCTACGACGAGCCGTTCAACAAGGAGCAGGAGGCGATAATGCAGGCCATCTGCGACGAATGTTACGAGCAGTTCACGGACATCGTCGCCAAGAGCAGGAGGCTCCCGATAGAGCAGGTCAGGAAGCTCGCCGACGGCAGGGTCTACACGGCCAAGCAGGCCAAGGAGAACAAGCTGATTGACGCGGTGGGAAGCTGGGAGGAGCTCCTGGACGTGATAGCGGCAGCGGAATTCGAGGACGTGTATTACGACGTGGAGGACTACAGCTACGAGCCCGAGATGAGCTTCTACAGGTACCTGACGGGGCTCGCGGACAAGCTGGGCGGAATCAGGGCGGACAGCTCCGCGGCCCTCCCCGGCGCGGTGCAGAAAATCATAGAGCCGGAGATAGAGTACCCGGCATACCTGTACGTGAAATAAGAAATGTTGTCAGGACGCTGAGGAGCCAAGCCTCTCGGAGAACAGCTCCGAGAGCGTCTTGGCCAGCTGGGGCAGGTTCAGGGGCTTGTGGTAATAGCGGGCGACCCCGAGCGCCATGCAGCTCTGCTCCACGTACTCATCCTCCAGGGCAGTGACCACGATGACCGCGGGCTTCCCGAACGAGGCGGGACTTTCGTTGATGTTCCGGCAAATCTTGACCCCGTCCACGCCGGGCAAATCCAAATCCAGAACGACGGCAGCAGGCTTGAGCGAGGCCATCATGGAGCCGGCCTCGAACCCGTCATAGGCTTGGTGCAAATCCAGATTCCCGTCCTTCTCCTTGAGGTAGCGGCAGATGATGTCGTTGAAAGCCGCGTCGTCATCCACGACGAG
>JAFSSU010000173.1 GCA_017450845.1 Treponema sp. | reverse complement strand
CTTCCCGCCCTACTGGAGCCCCATCGTCTCGCCGTAGATGAGCACTGCGTTCCGCACGCATTCCTCGCAGGGGCAGAGGGGCTTGCCGTCAGTGACCGCCTTCAGCTCCTTGCAGGTGATGGACCCGCATCTCCCGCGGAATGTCTCCTGCATCTGGCGGGCGAGCTTGAGGGTCCCCTTGCCTTCCGTCTTGAGACCGGCTATCATGCCTGCCCCGATGAGCGCGCCGCAGGTCGCCTCAAGGTTTCCCATCCCTACGCAGAATCCGGCGGAGACCTGCCTGAGCTGTTCCCCGGAAAGTCCCGTCTGGTCCGCGAGGGCCGCCGTCACCGCCTGGCAGCAGTTGTATCCGCCGGAAATCTTGAGCTCCACCGCCTTTTCTGCCCGTTCGTCCAGGGTCATTCTCCTTCCTCCTCTGTAGCCGTTATGCGGACAGTATACACGTTCCCCGGCGTTTCCGCAAGTGTCCCGGCAAGCAGCATTGCCACGGCCTAAAACAATTGTGCCTGCAGCGGGTCCTCGGGGAATTCCTCCATCCACCTGAACACTGAGTCCGTCCCCAGCATGATGCCGTGCTCGCGGCAGGCCCGGGCAAGACGCGACATGAGAGCGCGTTCGTCCGGGCTTGAGACGATGTAGCTGTTGCCGTACGTCCTGACGTAGCGGTCTTTCAGCCCCAGGAACCGCTTGTCGTTTGCGGCGGCCCTGCCGAGCGCGGCATAGAAATACTCGCGGTTTCCCTCGCGCAGCGTCAGCCCCATGCCGAAGCAAATCACTGCCTTTACGCCCGCACGGATGCAGTAATCCATGATTCCGTCGATGTTTCCGGGAGTGTCGTTTATGAAGGGCAGGAGCGGGCTGAGCCATACGACCGTGGGGATTCCCCTTCCGCGGCACGCGCACAGGACCTCAAAGCGACGGCTCGTGGGGCATACCCCCGGCTCGATTATCCTGCAAAGCCCGTCGTCCGCCGTGGTGAGCGTCATCTGCACGACGGCTTTTGCCTTCCGGTTTATGCGCCCAAGGATGTCAAGGTCGCGGAGCACGAGGTCCGATTTGGTCTGGACGGTCACACCGAAATCGTGGCGGTCGATTATCTCCAGGCATCGCCGCATGAGGCAGAGATTCTTTTCCGCCGGTATGTAGGGGTCGCCCATCGATCCTGTCCCTATCATGCAGCGGCGGCGTTTTTTGCGCAGGGCCTCGTCCAGAAGCTCCGCCGCGTTACGCTTGACCTCGATGTCCTCGAAGGCGTGCCTGAACTGGTAGCAGCTGCTCCGTGCGTCGCAGTAGATGCAGCCGTGGGAACAGCCGCGGTATATGTTCATGCTCCTTGGGGTCAGGATTGATTTTGCGTCAATGAAATGCATCGCTCTGTCCTGGCTGCTCTTCCTGCGAGTCATCCTTGTTTTTCACCGCAGCGGCAGGCTTCTGTCTTCGTGCGGCTGATTTCCGAAATGCTGTCCTTGAATTCCGAGAAACGCCCGCTGTTGACCGAATAGTACGACCACTTTCCCTCTTTCCTCGCCGCGACCAAGGCACAGTCCGAAAGGATTTTCATGTGGTGCGAGAGCGTCGGCTGGGTGATGTCAAGGGCTTCCAGAATCCTGCAGGCGCACAGCTCTCCCGATGAGAGCATTTTTATGATCTTGACGCGGTTCTCATCGCCCAGGGCCTTGCAGATTCCCGCGATTTCTCTTTCTTCCATGCGCATACCTCGTATTGACGGACTTCAATTATGGAAGATAACGTATGTATAGATGTTTGTCAATATTTTCCCCAAGCGGGATCAGCTTTCCAGGAGCTTTTTCACCTCCGCCACGGAAAGGGATTTCCCGGCCGATACGATTCTCCCGTTCACCATGAGGGCGGGCATGCTCATCACGCCCGACTCCATTATTTTCTGCATGTCCGTGACGTACTCCACGCCGGCGGCAACGCCCAGCTCCGCGAGCGCATCGATGACATTCTTGTGCAGGGCCTGACATCCCTTGCAGCCGCTGCCGAACACTTTGACCGTACAGATTTCCATAGGGACTCCTTGATTCAGATTATATGAGAAATGCCTGGAACGCATTGAACAGATACCCGGCCAGGATGATTCCCGCAATGCAGATTGCGATGAATACCGCAAGCAACCTTGCTTTTACCACTTTCCTGAGCATGACGAGCGACGGGAGGGAGAGCGTCGTCACGGCCATCATGAAGCTGAGGACCACACCAAGTAGGGCGCCCTTTGCCAGAAGGCTTTCCGCAATCGGAATGCAGCCGAAGATGTCCGCATACATCGGCGCTCCCACCACGACGGCAAGAGGAACCCCGAACGGGTTCCCCCCGCCAAGGGAGCG
>JAFSSU010000172.1 GCA_017450845.1 Treponema sp. | reverse complement strand
TGCTCGTCTCGTCCGTAGCGCACAGGATTACGTCGGAAAGCCCGTGACGGGCGAGGGCCTGCTTCATCGCAAGCAGCACCCGGGACTGGCTTTCGCCCGGCTCAAAGTGGCAGCCCTCCTGCTTCTCGCTCATCGCGCCCCAGTAGGCAGAGGCAGGTTCGTTCATCGGATCAATGCTCTGGAATCGTATGCCCCAGTCCGTCTTGAAGTGCTCAGCGACGCTTGCAAGGTAGTCCGCGAAGGCCTCGTACTGGTCGGGAAACAGGTTATCCTCATCCGGCTTCTCCGCCCCGGAAGAGCAGCCGCTTCTGCACATGAACCAGGGCGGGGAGTTGGAGAATGCCTCCACGACGGCATCACTCCCCGCTTCCCTGACCGCGGCAAAGAGGACCTTCCTCTGGGCTTCGTCCGCCCCCCAGTCGTAGGCAAGGCTGCCGTCCGACTGCTTGACGAGGTAGCCGGGCATGGCAGAGTCGGTCCGCTTGATGTGGCGGTGGGACGGGTCATCGCCTCCGCCGATGTTGTAGCGGATGATGTTCAGGCCGAGTTCCCCCTCTTCCTTCCCGTAGAAGAGACGGGCGGCCTTTTCGGTCAAGTTGTCGCTGTAGCCTATCCTGTTGGCCCACCAGCAGAAGCTTGAGCCCCAGCCCTCGAATCGTCCGCCGTTGACGGGAGGACGGGCAGCGGGATTTAAGAGAATTCGTTTCATGGCGGTCATTGTCCTAGACTATACGGTAGTCGCTCAGGTAGGCTTCGGCAGAGATCTCGTCGTGGATTTTCTTGGTGACGGCGGCAGAGGCCTCACGGTCCTTCATCTGTTCATACCCGGCCAGCAGGATGGGGGGCAACAGCTTGAGCTCATAGAGGTATATCCCCGTCCTGCAGTAGGCGAGCGGGGCGGCGGGGCTGCCAAGGCCGCGCTTGTCGCTCCCCCCGATGTAGAGGGGCTGGATGGGGCAGGCACATTCTCGCGCTAGCCGGGCCGCCGTCCGCCGATAGGGGTTCGTGCCCGAACGCGGGGTCAGGTGCCTCTCCGGGAAGATGATGATGTTGCCTCCCCGGGAAACCGTGTTCCTGCACCCCATGAGCATTGTCCCCCAAGAATCCGCCACGGTGAAGGCCTCCTTGAGAAGGCTGAGCGGGAAGCGGGGCTTTGGAGGAATTACAAGGGATGCGCGCGGCACAAGGGAAAGCAGGACCGGAAGGTCCAGGACGGAAGGATGGTTGGCGACGATGACCGCAGACCTGAGGGCCTTGAGCTTCTTTTTGTCCTCTTCCGTCACTTTCAGTTTCATGAAGGATATGCAGCGGAGAAGGGAGACGAACAGGCGGCAGGAAAGGGAGACCGCTCGCCCCGAAAGCTTCTTGAGGAAATCCTTCTTCGGAACGAGAAGCTTGAGAATCAGAAGGACGAGGGCTGTCAGGACGGCTATGACGGCGAAAAGCACCGCTCCCACAAGCTTGGCAAGCAGCCCGTATGCGTAGAGGGGGAGATTCCTTATCTTGGGCAGATTTTCCTTTGTCCTGCTGGCCATCGCTAGTCCTCGAATCGTCCGCTCCTCTGCTCGTTGTATATCCGCATCCAGCTGTCGTAGCGCAGGGGGCTGATGTGCCCATCCTGCACCGCCTGTTTGACGGCACAACCTTCCTCGCCGATGTGGGAGCAGCTCATGCCGAACGCGCACTTGCCCAGGAAGGGCTGGAACTCTCGGAAATAGAGGGCAAGGTTGTCGGCAGACACGTCATGCAGGAGGAAGCGGCGCACGCCGGGCGTGTCGATGATGTCCGCCCCCACCCCCTTCACGCCGCCGGTCAACGCCTCGTCCAGCTTTATGTGCATCAGGGAGCCTTTTGTCGTCGTGTGGGTGCCGCGCCCGTACTTCTGGGACAGGCTCCCCGTCCGCAGCACCACGCTGTTGTCCAGCACGTTGATGATCGAACTTTTGCCCACCCCGCTCTGTCCGACGAACGCGGAGGTCTTGTCCTTCAGCAGGGCGGACAGGTCCATCATCCCCTCGCCGGTCTTCGCGCTTATCTTGAGCACCTGGTAGCCGATTTTCTCCCATGCCTCCACCATGTCGCAGAACAAGTCCTCCTTGGCGGCGGGCAAGTCGTACTTGTTGCAGACGATGACCGG
>JAFSSU010000171.1 GCA_017450845.1 Treponema sp. | reverse complement strand
CGTATGCGCTACGTTCTACTACTTCACGCGAAAAATGTCAAGGGTATCTCAAAATTTACTCGAAGAACATGTAGTCATCGAAGTAGACGCTCGATATCTGGCCCATGACCAGCTGCTCGTTTATCTTGTCGCGTATGCCGTCCTTTACTTTCTGCTCGCCCATGCCGAGCAGCTGCTCCTTTGTGTAGGAGGAGAAGTACCCGATGATGAGGGACTTGGCCTGCCTTTCTTTCTGGGCCAGCTCCTCGTAGAGCTGTATGTCGCTGGAAGGATAGGAGAACCAGGGAGAGACGACGAGGAGGACTCCGCCCTGGTCGCCCGCGCTTTTCGTCACCGCCCGTATCTGCCCGAGCTCGGTGTAGGCGCTGACTGACTGCTTGCTCTTGAGGCTGGAGCTGACGACCTGCTTGGGGCTGGGGTCGCTCTTCCGGTATTTTGTGGAGAATTCCCCGCCGTTCTTGGCGAGGGCAAGGGCCGTCCCGCCCACAAAGATTATCAGCATCGCTATGATGATGAGCAGGAGCATCTTGTTCAGCCCCTTGTAGGAGCCGTCGTCTTTCCGCCCTTCGCGGATTCTGCGACGCTCTCCGTAGTCCTGTTCCCGTGAGTAGAATTTGCCGTTGTCGTGCCTGAATTTCACCCGTGCCATTGCCTTATGCCTCCTCGTACTTGGAAAGAAGGGACTTCGTCCTCGTCGTTGCCTTCCCTTCGTCATCGATCATGCCGGGAACCCGTGCCTCAAGCTCCACGAAGCCGTCCAGCCATTCTTCCCTGAGAATCCTGCCGTTCTTCCGCACAAGCTCCACGAGCCGGCAGTCCGCCATGGGAATCCTGTACAGGCGGACCTCCCCGAAGAGCCTTTCCGTCACGGCGGCAAGCAGGCTGTCGAATCCCGCCCCGGTCTTCGCGCTCGTCCTGATTGCCCCGGGGAATGCCGCCTCCAGCTGTGCCGTGCGGACTTCATCTCCATTTAGTTTATCGGCCTTGTTGAGCAGTACGATTCGGTCTATTTTGTCCGCCCCGATTTCCGCGAGGACCTTGAGCACCTGTGTGTATTGCTTTATGCAGTCCGGGTCGCCCGCGTCCACCGTCACGAGCAGGAGGTCGGCGAAGGATGCCTCCTCCAGCGTGGACTTGAACGCGTCTATGAGCGTGTGTGGCAGCTTGGAGATGAAGCCGACCGTGTCCGTCAGCAGGACGGAGCAGCCCTCGGACAGGCTGAGCTTGCGGGTGGTCGGGTCCAGCGTCGCGAAGAGCTTGTCCTCCACGAATGCGTCCGCCCCGGTCAGGGCGTTGAGCAGGCTGGACTTGCCCGCGTTGGTGTAGCCGACCAGGGCGCATGCGGGGGTGGCCGTCCGCTCCCTCTGACGCCGCTGGGTCGCCCGGCTCTCCTCCACAGCCTCCAGCTCCTTCCTTATCTGGACTATTTTGTCCTCCACCTGCCTCCTGTCCAGCTCCAGCTGGGTCTCGCCCTGGCCCTTGTTGCCGAAGCTGCCGCCCCGCTGGCGGGAGAGGTTGCCGTAGCTGTGGCTCAGGCGGGGAAGGGAGTATGAGAGCTGGGCCAGCTGCACCTGGAGGACCGCTTCCTTGGTCCTGGCCCGCTGTGCGAATATGCGGATGATGACCTCGTTGCGGTCAAAGACGGGGATGCCCGTGAGTTTCTCCCAGTTGCGCTGCTTGGTCGGGTCCATCTCCCAGTCAAAAATGATGCAGTCAGCCCCGAGCTCCTTGGCTTTGTCGGCTATTTCCTGCGCCTTGCCGCTGCCCATACCGTAGGCCGGGGTCGGCTCCAGGCGGGTCAGGCACAGCATCCCCGCGCACTCCATGCCGAGCGTGGTGACAAGGCCCTTCAGTTCCGAAAGCTGCCTCGCGTCCTGGGGGGCGGACGCTTCCTCCTGCCTCCCGCCCTTGGGCAGGGGGGCTCCGACCAGCAGAGCCCTTGCTTTTTTCTCTTCTTCCTCTTTGACTTCTACCATAGGTTTGTAGTATAATACCCCAAAACGGCTGAAAAGCCAATGGCATTGTTAGTTATGGATATGGAAAAACAAGCACAAAACCGGACTTCTCCCAACGGCCTCCTTGCCAAGGCTATCTCCGTGAGGGCAAAGGGGCAGGCCATCGTCGAAAGGGACGGTATCTTTTCCATACGGGAAAGCCTTGAGACGGGGGGTGTCAAGCTGGACCCCGGCCTCAAGGCCCTTGTTGATTCCGTGCTGGATTCCGGGCAATCCGGCTCCTAGACCGTCATAACCTGCTTTATCCCCGCATGGCCCGCCGCCCCGGCCTCATCCTTGTCAGTCCTGAAGGGCAGGAGGGGCATGCCGTTCTTGCCGAACACCGTGACCGGCCCGTAGTTGTACCAGGCATAGCGGGCGGACACGGCGACGTTCACCTTGTCGCTCGTAAGCACGAGCTTGTCCGTCCGTCCCTCCACTTCCTCCACCTTGGCAGGATGGTACACGCCGTCCGGCCCCGCTATCTCGAAGCCGCTGAATGACTCCGGGACCTGCCTGCCGACCAGGCTCTCCAGGTGGATGTAATGGGTCAGCTCCTCCTCGTCCTTCTTGAAGAAGAAGCCCTCCATCGCGTTGTCGAAGGTGAGCGTAATCCTGTCGTCCTCTGCGAAGAAGCTTTTGAGCGATGGGCTGACGGCCTCCTCCTTGCGTATCTGCCGGTACACCAGGTCGAGCGCGGAGACCTCCATGCGCTCGCCGAGGATTTTTTTTGTCTTTGGGTGGATGTCGTTGTACTGCCCCTGGTCGAGCGCGCTCGCGAGGGTCGTGTTCCTGACCGTGCTGGCAATCTTTTCCTGGGCCTCGCGGATGAGGCACCAGTTCCTGAAGTCCTCGTCTCCCTCGTAGCGGTGCATCGGCAGCTGGACAAAGACGAAGGGCAGCGTGTCGTCGCCCCACAGCTTCCTCCAGCAGCTTATCAGCTTGGAGAAAAGACGGTAGTAGAGGAGGGGCTTGTGGTCATCGCTCTCTCCCTGGTAGAAGAGGACTCCCCGGATGGTGTAGGGGGCGGTCCGGGCGACCATGGACTCGTACAGTGCGGACGGCTTGTGGGGGTTCTTTATGCCCATCGGCCCCGGCCATGGGTTCTTGCCTATCTGCTTTTCCGCCTGCTCCCATGTCACCCCTGGGTTTTCCTTCTGTAAATCTGCGTATTTCTTGTCCCAGGCGGCCTGCTCCTTCTCGTATGCGTCGAATTCCTTTATCTGCTCTTCCTCGCTCTTATTGCCGACCGCCGCCTCGTATTCGTCAAGGTATGAGCTGAGGCCGGTGTCTTCGGAGAGGGCTTCCCGTGACAGCCAGCAGGAGGCGGACGTGCCGCCCTTGTTGCAACCGATGATGCCGACCGTTACCCCCAGGTCGCGGGCAAGCTTCTTGGCGAAGAAGTATCCCACCGCCGACCAGGTGTGCGCGCTCTCGCTGCCCCAGACCTGCCAGGAGTTGTAGCGCTCGTCCTCGTAGAACTTCTTGTCCATCCACGAATTCTTCTGGGTGTAGAAGAAGCGTACGTTGGGTGAGGCCTCGTTCTCAAGCTCTATCGGTCCCTCGGTGCTGTTGCCGAGCTCGAATTCCATGTTGGACTGACCGCCCGCGAGCCATACTTCCCCGACGGCGACGTTATAGAAGACCCTCTTGCTCTCCTTGCAGGAGACGACGAGGGTCGCCCCGGTCATGGCCCTCTGTTCCTCCAGGCAGAGCCTCCACCTGCCGTTCCTGGCGAAGGTCTTGTTCTTGCCGGTTATGCAGCCGTCCTTGTTCTTCAGCACGGCCTGGACTTCAAGCCCGTCGCTGCCCTCGCCGAATATCGTTATTATCGTTCCCCTCTGCAGGACGCAGTCGTTGGAGAAAAGTGGTGACACGCTGAACATACGGACAGGATAGCACAGAATCCCCCGTTGGGCTAGCCTTTTTTGCCGAAATGCTTTACTATTCGGCTATGAACGAGTTTCCTCACATAATATTGAAGGCGAAAGAAGACAGGGAGCTGGCGCAGGGCTTCCCCTGGGTATATGACAACGAGATTCATTCGGTGAAGGCCTTTGCCAAGGACGGAAGCGGGGTCAAGACCACGCCGCTTGCGGAGTCCCCGGCGGACGACGGGGCGGTCGTCGAGGTCTATGGCAGCAAGGGAGGCTTCCTGGGCAGCGGCGTGCTCAACCGCAAGTCCAAGATTGCGGTCAGGCTCATCGGCCGCGAGCATGCCGACCAGATTATGGCGGACCCCAAGGAATACTGGGCGAAGGCCGTCAGGAACGCCGTCAACGTGCGGAGGCTGTCGTTCGGCGACAGCGAGAGCGTGCGCCTGGTCTTCGGCGAGGCGGACTTCATCCCCGGCCTGGTCGTGGAGCGCTATGTCACTTCTGACGGCACATACCTCGTCGTGCAGTTCCTCGCCCTCGCATGCGAGCTGTTCCGCAAGCAGCTGGTCGATGCCCTGATCGAGACCTGCAGGCCCAAGGCAATCTACGAGCGCAGCGACGCGGCCGTCAGGGCAAAGGAGGGGCTTGAGGAGAAATACGGCTGGATTTACAAGAGCGGCAGGAACATCATCACTATAGAAGAGAATTCCCTCCGCCTGCGCGTTGACATAGCGCAGGGGCAGAAGACCGGGTACTTCCTGGACCAGAAGCTCAACCGCATGGCCATACGGAACTTCTGCCACGGCAAGAAGGTGCTGGACGCATTCTCCCACACGGGGGCGTTCGGCCTGAACGCG
>JAFSSU010000170.1 GCA_017450845.1 Treponema sp. | reverse complement strand
GAAGGATGCGGGCGGGCTCCTGCTGAAGGGGGTCGCCGCCGGATACGGGGCCTATCCCCTGCCCGACCAGGACCTCATAAACATGTCGCTCCGTGACGAGATTGCAGAACTGGACTTCCGCTACAACTTCCAGTCGCCCTTCTTCCTCTTTGACGCGGGGCAGCTCGCCGCCGTCTACCGGCAGGACTGCTTCCGGCAGAGGCGGCAGGAGTTCGCGGAGGCGAAACGGAACGTCGCCATCGCCCACTTCTCGGGCAACTCCCTCATCCGCCCCTGGTACTCCAACAGCAACCATCCCTGGAAAGCCCTCTACGACTCCTACTATTACGCAAGCCCCTGGAAGGACAGGGCGCAGAAGAGCTACGTTTGGGAGAAGCATTACAGGCTCCAGCACCTTCTGGCCTGCCGCCTGCCCAAAGCGGTCGGGGCGGCGGGCTGCTCCCTGATGCAGCGGGTCTTCATGTACAAGTTCTACCATAACTGGGGCAAGGACAAATAGAATGGAAGAAAATTCTTTTCGTGGGGTTGACTTCGCCTTCCTGGACAGCGGTACGGGCGGCATCCCCTACATGATGGAGCTAAAGCGCAAGATGCCCGCCGCCCGCTGCGTCTATGTCGGCGACACCGCCCACTTTCCCTACGGGGAAAAGTCCGCGGACGAGGTGACCGAGAGCGCGGAGGCCTCCATCGCGGAGATTGTCCGCCGCTGGTCGCCGGAGACCCTCGTCATAGCATGCAACACGATAAGCGTCACGTCCCTGGGCGAGCTCAGGCAGCGCTTCCCCGGACTGCCGATCGTAGGCACGGTGCCCGCCATAAAGCTCGCTGCGAGCGTGTCCCGGAACAAGCGGATAGGCCTGCTCGCGACCAACGCGACCGTCCGCCACCCCTACTGCGAGGACCTGATACGGAAGTATGCCTCCGACTGCACGATCAGCAAGCGGGGCGACCCGGACCTCATCGCCTTCATCGAGCACCAGCTTTTCACCGCAAGCGAGGCGGAACGACTTGAGGCCGTGCGCCCGGCCGTGTCCTACTTCCTCGGCGAGGGCTGCGACACGATTATCCTGGGCTGCACCCACTTCACCCACGTCGCCTCTGACATAGCGGCGGCGGCGGGGGACGGCGTGCGGGTCGTGGACAGCCGGGACGGGGTGTCCAAGCAGGCGCTCAAGGTCTGGCAAGACCGGGTCTGGCAAGACCGGGTCTGGCAGGAGAAGGAAGCCCCCCTCCCCTACCGTAGCGACCTGCCCGGGGACAAGAGCTTCTTTGTCACCAAGCTCAACCCGGAGGAGGACGAGGAGGAGTACCGCGACCTCTGCGAGTCCTGCCACATCCCCTGGGGCGGGGAAATCAGGATACAGAAGGTGGTGTGTATATGACAATCAAGCCTGACAGGAATTATAAGCATTCCTTAATTAAAGTTACCCCCCCCCAACGCACGCTTCTTACGATATATATATTCTGTGCGCTCATAGCGGCCGTTTGCATCACTCTTTTCCTACCACCAGTACAGGAACTGTGCATATATGCGGGAGAGAGACTAACGGAAAGGAATCTGAACCACAATCATTGGCGCAAGTTTCTGTCGTTTGCAGCCATATGTGTCATCCTGTTCGATGCTATGATTTGCGTAGTCCTGCTGTATGCGAGGAGATTCCTCAAGCCAAGGGAACTGCTTGCTTCCTTGAACAAGAAGAATACCAAGAGCGTATCTGTGGCCATAATATTTTTTTTCATGACGTTGATGTGCGCCAGCCTGTATATAACAGACGGACACGACTGGGGTGACGACTTTTCCGAGTATATCCAACAAGGCATCTACATTGCGGAGGGGAGCTATGCAACGAAATACGAAGGAACAGATATCTTCATCGGTTATCCGCATGGTTTTCCTCTCTTAATTGCGGCAGTATATAAGCTTGCCGGCTTCAATCTTCTGGCATTTAAGATGATTAACGTCGTCCTGTACGCATTGTTCATTGCCGTCCTCTTCTGCTATTGTGACAAGAAACTGTCACGGCTGAGTTCCCTTATTATCACATTTCTATTTGCTCTCAGTCCTTGCTTGTACAAGCTGATAGACTGCATTTTGTCCGACATTCCGCACATGGTGTTCTCTTTCATCTGCCTCGTCTTAATCTCGTCTTTCCTGGAAAAACCGGACATGCGGAAAAAATGGACCTGTTCGCTGGGCATAGGAGTCTTTTCCTTCTTTGCCTACACCTGCAGAGAGTGCGGGCTCGTGCTTCTATGCACGCTCCTGTGTGGCCAGGCCCTCGCGCTGCTGAAACGATTGAGAGCTGGAACCTTCAGTCCGAATGTTCGTTCTGCAATGCTGAACGTCATTCCCTACGCAACATTCTTTCTTCTGACCTGCATATTGAACATGATGCTGTTTCCCTCTCATCCACGCAAGGATTTGTCTTTTTTTAGCAACTTAGCTCTGCAGAGCGTCATATCAAACTGTGCTTACTATTTTAACATCATATCGTATTTCTTCTATCCACGCTTCATCTGGTACGCCGTCGTCGCGGGGGTCCTCTGGAGCATGCTGAAATTTGCCTCGAAGGATTATATCCTCATCATATACGCTCTTGGTATACTGGGCCTATACATAATCTGGCCAGGAAAGGGGCAGGGCATCCGCTTTATGGCATCGGTGCTGCCAGTCTTTCTGTTCTTTGCAGGTCGGTCGGCAGAGGCGTTGTGTTGCCCTGACATCAGGCACCCCAGGCTCAGGGAACTCATATTCCGCATCTATACCGGAATCGCGGTTTTCTCCTGCCTCGTCTTCATGTCCATCAGCCTAGCGACGGGAGTCCACAATGTTGTGTTCGGAAGGTACCTGGGCACAGGAAGCTTCACGGAGGAGGCCAAGGAAATGTATCGGTATATCAATGAAAACATATCAGATGAAAGGCGTATATTCTTCTTCAAACCCCGGGTACTTCTGCTGACAACGAGGAGTGCGGTGTTTTATTCCCTGCCGCAACCCGGGCAGGCCGTGGACACATCGAATTTCGACCTCTACCTGCATACACTAGACCACGGATACGGCCAACTGATTTCCGATGATGAGGCGAAACAGGAGACAATCTGTTTGGGGGGAGAAGAATTCACCTGCATCCACGGCAACGAGAAAATGCGTCTCTTTGCCCGACGACATTGAACACGCCCGCGCTTTGTGTTATACTGGTAAGGATAATCACTTCAAAGGAGTCCTTCTTATGGAAAAACTGCCCCTCAAGGTCAGGTACGCCGACATATTCTCTCAGCTCGCATCTTTGTCCCATGCCGCGGCCAAGATTGACGGGACGAACGTCTACCAGGAGGCCAACCCCGGTACGAGGAAGTTCATGGACCAGCTCGTCGAGGACAACCTGCTGCCCGAGAGCCGGGTGGAGGGCAGGGCAAACTTCGAGGACTTCTATGACCAGGTGTGCGCGGGAAGGCGCGGCCTCATCCTGATGGAGCACTACGCCAACACCGACCTGCCCGTCCTCTGCTACATGCTGGAGCACTCGGGGAGCGAGAAGCTCGCCGACCTTTCCAAGAGGATCGTCGCCATCGCCGGGATGAAGCTCAACGAGGAGGACCCCATCGTCCGCAGCTTCGCCGAGAGCTTTACCCGCGTCGTCATCTACCCGACGCGCAGCCTGAGCAGCAAGGAGAAGCAGGCCAGCGAGGAGGAGGCGAAGGCCGAGGAGCAGAGGGCTCGCAAGATAAACCTCGCCGCGATGCACGCGATGGACGACTGCAAGAAGCGGGGCGAGGTCATCCTCGTATTCCCCTCAGGGACACGCTACCGGCCCGGCCACCCGGAGACCAAGAAGGGCCTGCGAGAGATAGACAGCTACCTCCGTCTCTTTGACATAGTGATTCTTGTGAGCATAAACGGGCTGATGCTGGAGCTGCAGGACGACGACATGCTGAACGACCTGATCGCCCCTACCAAGATGATTTACGCGGCCAGCCCCGTCATAGAGTGCAAGCCTTTCCGCAAGGAGTACATGGAGTCGCTCCCCGAGGACGAGGCCGACCCCAAGCAGAAGGTGATAGACCACGTGATGGAGCTTCTGGAGAAGCAGCACGCCTACTACCAGAAAATCTGGGAGGAGGCGTAAAAGCCCCTCCCCCCACGATGCCCGGGCATTCGTCCCGGGCTTTTTTGTTTTCAGGGATGCCCTAGAAGCTGGACACGTTCCAGGAGACCGTGCGCAGGATGTCGCCGAAGACACCCGCGGCGGTGACACCCGCGCCCGCCCCGTAACCGCGTATCGTCAGCGGGATGGGGTTGTAGCGGGTCGTGTGGAACACGAAGGCGTTTTCGCCGCCCTTGACCGCATAGAGGGGGTCGTCCGGCCCGACGGCCAGCATTCCGACGGACACCTTTCCGTCCTTGATGCTAGCCCCCATGCGCAGGACCTTGCCTTCCCTATTCAGGTCAGCTATCTTGTCAGCGAAATATGCGTCCAGCTCCGGCAGGCGGGCGATGAACTCCTCCGTCGTGCCCTCTATGTCGAAGCCTTCCGGGAAAATCGAATTCATCTGTATGTCGGAAAGCTCCAGCGACATCCCCGCCTCGCGGGCGATGATAAGGGCCTTGCGGGCGACGTCCGTCCCCTTCAGGTCGTCGCGGGGGTCTGGCTCGGTGAACTTCTTGTCCTTGGCCTCAAGCACGGCCTTGCTGAAGGAAACGCCCTCGTCCAGGCGGCCGAAGATGTAGCTGAGCGAGCCGGACATGATGCCGTTGAATCCCGTCAGCCTGTCGCCCGACTTGAAGAGGTTCTGCAGGGTGTCGATTATCGGCAGCCCCGCGCCCACGTTGGTTTCGTACAGGAAGCGGACGTGCATGGCGTTGGCCGTCTCGCGCAGCTTGCCGTAGTAGTCCATGCCCATCGAGTTGGCCCGCTTGTTCGGGGTGGCCACGCTCATGCCGGCCTTGAAGATTTCAAGATACCGCTCGGGCAGGTTGTAGGAGGCCGTGCAGTCCACGAAAACCGGGTTGAGCGGCCTCGCGCTGCGCACGTAGTCCAGTATGTCCTCAAGGTCGGTCTGCTCCGCCTTGCTGGCTATGTCCTCGCGCCAGCTATGGAGGTTCAGCCCCTCGCTGTTGAACAGCATCTTCTGGGCCTTCGCTATCGCCAGGACCTGGATGTCTATCCCCTGCTCGCGGAGGGCGGCCTGCTGGTCGGCAATCTGGTCAAGGAGGGTTCCACCTATAGTGCCGCAGCCAAAGGCGAATACCTGGATGGACTGGGTCGTGTCAAAGAAGAACTTATGGGCGACGCGGACGGCGGTGACCCCGTCGGCGGAATCTATGACGGCCGAGAT